>DJAN01000297.1 GCA_002429615.1 Lysobacteraceae bacterium UBA6001 | reverse complement strand
AGCCCCCTTCTGTTAAGGGGGCGCGGCGAAGCCGCGGGGATAGGAAGCCGAGAGGGGACCCAAGGCTTTGCTACGCAAAACCTTGGGCCGCCCGGGCCATCAGCCCGGGCGGGATCCGCCCACCGGGCGGATCACAGCCCGTGCGCCGCCAGCTGGCCCAGACGCTGGACCGCGACCGAGACGGTCGGGTAGTCCAGCGTCTTCTGCGCGGCCAGTTCCTGCAGCATCGAGAGGGTGAAGCGCAGGCTGGAGTCGTCACGCGCCATCCAGCGCGCCACCTTCGCCTCGGCGTTGGCACCCGGGGTCGAGAGCACCTGGCCCGCGAGGTTGCGCTGGTGCGCCGCCAGTTCGTCGCGCAGCACGCCACGCGCCACCGCGTGCCAGCGGCCGTTGACCTCCAGCGCGTCGATCTGCTCGAACAGCCACGGCAGCTGCAACGCTTCGCCCAGGCGGAAGTGGACCTTGGAGACGTCCACCGGCTTCTGCTTGCGGGTGCGCGCCAGTTCGATGATGTCGAACGCCGGTTCCAGGTAGCGCAGCTCCGACAGCTGCTGCGCCAGCGCCGGCGGCAGGCCCTTGTCCTTCCACTCCTGCACGCTGGCCAGGTAGGCCGGACGCTGCGAGTCGCCCAGCACGCCGGAGGCGACGCGGATGTCGTTGAACGGGCCGTGGTAACGCTCCACCGCGGCGGTGATGCCCGGCATCGCGCCCGGACGGAACAGCAGCCAGCGCACGAACGAACGCTGCAGCTTCCAGATCACTTCCAGCGCGTCGATCTGCACCGACTCCGGCACCTTGCCGTCGAGGGCGTCGATCTGCGTCCACAGCGAACGCGCATCCAGCGTCTCGCGGCTGATCGTATAGGCCTTGGCGACCTCGGCGATGCTGCGGCCTGTGTCTTCCTGCATGCGCATCAGGAAGGTGGCGCCCATGCGGTTGATCGTGGTGTTGGTCACCGCCGTGGCGATGATCTCGCGCTTCAGGCGGTGCTTCTCCATCGCCTCGGCGTACTTCTTCTGCAGCGGCTGCGGGAAGTAGCGCTGCAGTTCCTTGGACAGGTACGGGTCCTCGGGGATGTCCGATTCCAGCAGCTGCTGGAAGGCCACCAGCTTGGAGTAGGACAGCAGCACCGCCAGCTCCGGACGGGTCAGGCCCTGGCCACGCGCCTTGCGCGCCGACAGCTCGGCGTCGGAGGGCAGGTATTCGATCTGGCGATCCAGCAGGCCCTGCTGCTCCAGCGTGCGGATGAAGTGCTGCTTGGACCCCAGGCGCTTGACGCTCATCCGCTCCATCAGGCTGATCGCCTGGTTCTGGCGGTAGTTGTCCCACAGCACCAGCTCGGCGACTTCGTCGGTCATCGAGGCCAGCAGCTTGTTGCGCGCGTCCACCGTGAGCTTCTTGTCCTGCACGACGGCGTTGAGCAGGATCTTGATGTTCACCTCGTGGTCGGAGGTGTCCACGCCGGCGGAGTTGTCGATGAAGTCGGTGTTGAGCAGCACGCCGCCCTGCTGTTCGGCCTCGATGCGGCCCAGCTGGGTCAGGCCCAGGTTGCCGCCCTCGCCCACCACCTTGCAGCGCAGCTCGCCACCGTTGACGCGCAGGCCGTTGTTGGCGCGGTCGCCCACGTCGGCATGGGTCTCGGTGGAAGCCTTGACGTAGGTGCCGATGCCGCCGTTCCAGAACAGGTCCACCGGCGCCTTGAGGATGGCGCTCATCAGTTCGGTCGGCGACAGCGTCTTCACCGCCGCGTCCAGGCCCAGCACCTCGCGTACCTGCGGGGTGATCTCGATCGCCTTGAGCGTGCGCGGGTAGATGCCGCCGCCCTTGCTGATCAGCTTGGCGTCGTAATCCTGCCAGCTCGAACGCGGCAGCTTGAACATGCGCTCGCGCTCGACGAACGACTTGGCCGCATCCGGGCTCGGGTCCAGGAAGATGTGGCGGTGGTCGAACGCGGCGACCAGGCGGATATGGCGCGACAGCAGCATGCCGTTGCCGAACACGTCGCCGGACATGTCGCCGATGCCGACCACGCTGAAGTCCTCGCTCTGGCAGTCGCGGCCCAGCGCGCGGAAGTGGCGCTTGACCGACTCCCACGCACCGCGCGCGGTGATGCCCATGCCCTTGTGGTCATAACCCACCGAGCCGCCGGAGGCGAACGCGTCGCCCATCCAGAAGCCGTGCGCGATGGCCAGGCCGTTGGCGATGTCGGAGAAGGTCGCGGTGCCCTTGTCGGCGGCGACCACCAGGTACGGGTCGTCCTGGTCGTGGCGCACCACCTGCGGCGGCGGCACGATCTTGTTGCCGACGATGTTGTCGGTGATGTCCAGCAGGCCCTGGATGAACAGCTTGTAGCAGGCGATGCCTTCGGCCTGCACCGCGTCGCGCTCGCCGGAGACCGGCGGGCGCTTGCAGAAGAAGCCGCCCTTCGCGCCGACCGGCACGATCACGGTGTTCTTCACCATCTGCGCCTTGACCAGGCCCAGCACCTCGGTGCGGAAGTCCTCACGGCGATCGGACCAGCGCAGGCCGCCACGCGCCACCGCGCCGAAGCGCAGGTGCACGCCTTCCACGCGCGGGCCGTAGACGAAGATCTCGCGGTACGGGCGCGGCTTGGGCAGGTCCGGCACCTTGGCCGAGTCGAACTTGAAGCTGATGCAGTGGGTGTGGTTGCCCGCGGCGTCGGTCTGGTAGTAGCTGGTGCGCAGGGTGGCGTCGATCACGCCGATGAAGCTGCGCAGGATGCGGTCCTCGTCGAGGCTGGACACGCGGTCCATCAGCTTGAGCAGCGCGGTGCGGGTGGCTTCCTGCTGGGCGACGCGGTCGGCCTTGCGGGCTTCCACCACCGGCTGCAGCGCCTTGACGGTGGCTTCGTCGCCGGCGGCGAGCACGTCCAGCGCAGCCTTCAGGCGCGCCTGGCCGTCTGCGATTTCGGCCTTGCTCTCATTGCCGGTGGCCGGGTCGAAGCGGGCTTCGAACAGTTCCACCAGCAGGCGCGCCAGCAGCGGGTAATGCTGGAAGGTCTGCTCGACGTAGGCCTGCGAGAACGGCACGCCGGTCTGCAGCAGGTACTTGCAGTAGCCGCGCAGCAGCGCGACCTGGCGCCAGTGCAGGCCAGCCGACAGGATCAGGCGGTTGAAGCCGTCGTTCTCGGCATCGCCGTGCCAGATGCGCGCGAACGCTTCGCCGAAGGCGGCGTCGGCGTTGGCGGCGTCGATCGCGCCGGCGGTGGATTCGACCTCGAAATCCTGGATATACAGCGGGGTCTCGGCGACCTGGAGCCGGTACGGGCGCTCGGAGATCACCCGCAGGCCCATGTTCTCCATCATCGGCAGCGCGTCGGACAGCGGGATGTCGTCTAGCTGGCGGTACATCTTCAGGCGCAGGCCATCCACGCCCTCGCGGCGGACCGCCTGCAGGCTCAGGTGCAGGTCGTCCGGACCGGTCAGCGCGGCGAGGTGCTCGACGTCGCTGGCCGCGGCCTCGGTGGTGGACTCCTCGATATAGCCAGCCGGCAGCGCACGGCCATAGGCCGCGGCCATGCGCAGGCCGGTGCTCTCGCCGTGGCGGGCCACCAGCGCCTCGCGCAGGTCGTCCTGCCAGTTGCGCAGCAGGTGGGCCAGCTTGTCTTCCAGCAGGCGGGTGTCGAACTCCAGCGCCTCGCCGGCCTTCGGCCGCACGATCAGGTGCAGCTGGGCCAGCGGCGACTCACCGAGCACGACGTTGGAATCAATGTATTCGCCGTGCAGCGCCTCCTTCAGCAGCGACTCGATGCGCAGGCGCACGTCGGTGTTGAAGCGCTCGCGCGGCAGGTAGACCAGCGCGGAGATGAAGCGGCTGTACTTGTCGCGGCGCAGGAACAGACGGCTGCGCACGCGCTCCTGCAGGCCGAGGATGCCCATCGCGGTGCGGTACAGCTCTTCCTCGTTGGACTGGAACAGCTCCTCGCGCGGCAGGGTCTCCAGGATGTGGCGCAGCGCCTTGCCGCTATGGCTGCTCGGCGCCAGGCCGGACTTGCCCATCACGTAGTCGTGGCGGCGACGCACCAGCGGGATTTCCCACGGGCGGCGGTTGTAGGCGCTGGAAGTGAACAAGCCCAGGAAGCGCTGCTCGGCGACGATGCGACCCTTGGCGTCGTACTCCAGCACGCCGATGTAGTCCATGTAGCCGACGCGGTGCACGCGTGAGCGGGCGTTGGTCTTGGTCAGGATCAGCACGTCCTTCGGGCCGTTGCCGGCGCTCAGGCCGTGCGCGGCGAGCGACTTGACCGGACGCGCGGGCGACTTGTCCTTGCCGCGCATCAGGCCCAGGCCGCTGGCCTCGACCGGCACCAGCACTTCCTCACCCGCCTGCTTCTCGACGCGGTATTCGCGATAGCCGAACAGGGTGAAGTGGTCGGTGGCGGCCCAGCGCAGGAATTCCTGTGCTTCGTGGCGGCTGTCATCGTCCACCGGCAGGCGGCGGGTGGCCAGGTCGTCGGCCAGGCCGAGCATCTTCTCGCGCATCGCGCCCCAGTCGCCCACGATGGCCCGCACTTCGGCGAGCACGTTGCGGATGGCGGACTCGACGCGCGCCATTTCCTCGGCGGGCTGGCGGTCGATCTCCAGCACCATCAGCGATTCGGCCTTGCCCTCGCCCACTGCGGTGAGCTTGCCGGCGCGGTCGCGGCTGACATGCAGCACCGGATGGCCGAGCACATGCACGCCCACGCCCATCTCGGCCAGCGCCATGCTCACCGAGTCGACCAGGAACGGCATGTCGTCATTGACGATCTGCAGCACCGTATGCGGCGACTCCCAGCCATTGGCCTTCTGGGTCGGGTTGAACACCCGCACGTTGGCCACGCCCGCCTTGCGCGCGCGCGCGAACTCCAGCGTGTCGCCCGCCAGCGCGGCCCATTCCTCGGCCGTGTGGTGCGGGAACTCGTCGGACTCCATGCGCCGGTAGAAATCGCTGGCGAAGGCCTGCGCCTCGGACTGGCGCGCGGCGGGATAACGCTTGCGCAGGGCTGCGTACACCGGCTCGAGACTGAAGGCCTGCACCTCGGTGCTGACCGGGGAAACTACACGCTGGCCGGCGGTCTTGGATGCCGTGGCCTTGGTCGATTTCGAAGCAGCTTTCTTGGATTTCATGACAGGAGCGGTGAGAGCCCGACGGGAAAGTTGCGAATTGTAACGATGCGCCGTGACAGTGCCTTGCTGCACAGCGGAATCGGCGGATTGGATTTCTACTGCGTTCAAACACGAAGGCGCAGGGGCGGCACGCCGCGAAAGCGTGCCGCGCACGCATCGGCGCCACGCGCATGCACCTCGACGGCCACGCACCTTCGCCACCGTATGGCCGGTATCGGCCGCCGCGAGCCGCCACGAACGGCAAGAACCATGCGCGGTTGCGCACGGTCACAGCGGCATCGTCAAGGCTACTTTAAAACTGAACTGGACGGTATAGTCCACTCACATGATGCCGACCCCCACCCCCACCCGGCCGCGCCAGGAACGCGATCGCCGCGTGCACGAAGCCGTGCACGAGGCGGTGCATGCGCTGCTGGCCGAACAGGGCATGCGCCTGAGCATGGAGGCGGTGGCCGCGCGCGCCGGCTGCTCCAAGCAGACGCTCTACGCGCATTACGGCTGCAAGCAGAACCTGCTGCGCGCGGTGATGCGCGACCAGATCGCGCTCACCACCGACCATCTCGACGAGGACGGCGCCGACCTGCGCGGCAGCCTGCTCGATTTCGCCGAGCGCCACCTGGAGCAGTTGAACCGTCCTCACGTGATCCAGACCTGCCGCCTGCTAGATGCCGAGTCACACCGGTTCCCGGACCAGGCGAGGCAGATCTACGAGGACGGCATCGCCGCGCTGCAGGATCGACTGGCACAATGGCTGCGCCGGGCCAGCGAGCGCGGCCAGCTCAGGCATGACGATCCGCACGCGATGGCCGAGCTGCTGCTTGGCATGATCGTCGGCCTGGATTTCGAAAGGCAGCGGTTCCACACACCGCACCGATCCGACGCCCCCTCGCGGCGCCGGTGGGCGGAACGCACGATCGACAGTTTCCTGCGCGCCTTTGCCGCGCGGAGTGCTCCTCCCGAATCCCACGCTTAAAACAACAGAAAACGGAGTTTCCCCCGATGACCGCCCCGTTCCGTACCCTCGCCCTGGCCTGTGCCGTCACGCTGGCGCTGGCCGCCTGCAAGAAGCAGGAGCAGCAGCAGCCCCCGCCGCCGGAAGTCTCCGTGATCGAGGCCAAGCCGCAGACGCTGCCGCTGCAGCGCGAAATGGTCGGCCGCCTGTCCGGTTTCCGCACGGCCGACGTTCGCGCCCGCGTCGCCGGCGTGCTGCTCAAGCGCCTCTACACCGAAGGCACCGACGTCAAGGAAGGCCAGGCGCTGTTCCAGATCGACCCGGCACCGCTGAAGGCCACGCTGGCCTCGGCCCAGGGCGAGCTGGCCGCGGCCGAGGCGACCTACGCCAACGCCAAGATCGCCGCCGAGCGCGCGCGTCGCCTGGCCCCGCAGAGCTATGTGTCCAAGTCCGACCTGGACACCGCCGAAGCGACCGAGCGCACCTCGGCCGCGTCGGTGCAGCAGGCGCGTGCCGCGGTGGAGACCGCGCGCATCAACCTGGGCTACGCCACCGTCACCGCGCCGATCAGCGGCCGGGCCGGCAAGCAGCAGGTCACCGAGGGCGCGCTGGTCGGCCAGGGCGACACCACCCTGCTGACCACCATCGACCAGCTCGACCCGCTATACGTCAACTTCTCGATGAACAGTGACGAGCTCGCCCAGCTGCGCCAGGCGCAGGCCCAGGGCGCGGTCGCGCTGAGCGGCGACGGCCAGTCCACCGTGCACGTCAAGCTCGGCGACGGCAGCGTCTACCCGCATGCCGGCACGCTGGACTTCACCGCGGTGACGGTGGACCCGAGCACCGGCAGCGTGTCGCTGCGCGCCCTGCTGCCCAACCCCGACCATGTGCTGCTGCCCGGCTCGTTCGTCTCCTTCGACGCGACCCTGGGCAAGCGTGACAACGCGTTCCTGGTGCCGCAGCCCGGCATCCAGCGCGACGCGCACGGCGCCTACGCGCTGGTCGTCGGCAAGGACGGCAACGTGGTCCGCCGCGACGTGGTGGCCGACAGCCAGCAGCAGGGCCAGTGGGTGATTACCCGCGGCCTGGAGGCCGGCGACAAGGTCATCGTCAGCGGTCAGCAGAAGGCCAAGGAGGGTGCGCCGGCCAAGCCCGTGCCGTACGACCCGAACGCCAACGCCGCGCAGCAGCAGCCCGGCGCCAAGCCGGGCGCCGCGCCCGCCCCGTCCGAGAAGAAGTAACGGAAGCCGGCCATGCCCAAATTTTTCATTGAACATCCGGTATTCGCCTGGGTGGTGGCGATCCTGATCTCGCTCAGCGGCGTGATCGCGATCCTCAACCTCGGCGTGGAGTCCTACCCCTCCATCGCCCCGCCGCAGGTCACCGTCAGCGCCACCTATCCGGGCGCGAGCGCGGACACGGCGGAAAAGGCGGTCACCCAGGTCATCGAGCAGCAGCTGACCGGTATCGACCACCTGCTGTACTTCAACTCGTCCTCGGCCTCCAACGGCCGCGTCTCCATCACCCTGACCTTCGAGACCGGCACCAACCCGGACATCGCCCAGGTCCAGGTGCAGAACAAGGTGTCGCTGGCCACGCCGCGTCTGCCCACCGAGGTGACCCAGCAGGGCGTGGTGGTGGCCAAGGCCAACGCCGGCTTCCTGATGGTGGTGGCGCTGCGTTCGGAGAACGCGTCGATCGACCGTGACGCGCTCAACGACATCGTCGGCTCGCGCGTGCTCGACCAGATCTCGCGCGTGCCCGGCGTCGGCAGCACCCAGCAGTTCGGCGCCGAGTACGCGATGAACATCTGGCTCAACCCCGAGCGCCTGCAGGGCTACCACCTGTCGGCCAGCCAGGTGTACAGCGCGATCTCCAACCAGAACGTGCAGTTCGCCGCCGGCGCGATCGGCGCCGACCCGGCACCGGATGGCCAGGGCTTCACCGCGACGGTCTCGGCCGAAGGCCGTTTCAGCTCGCCGGAGGAGTTCGAGAACATCATCCTGCGCACCGACAGCAACGGCGCCACCGTGCGCCTGAAGGATGTCGGCCGGGTGGCGTTCGGCCCGTCGAACTACGGCTTCGATACCCAGTACAACGGCAAGCCCACCGGCGCGTTCGCCATCCAGCTGCTGCCCGGCGCCAACGCGCTGAGCGTGGCCGAGGCGGTGACCGCGAAGATGGACGAGCTAGCGCCGAGCTTCCCGCAGGGCGTGACCTGGTTCTCGCCGTATGACAGCACCTCCTTCGTGAAGATCTCCATCGAGGAGGTCGTGCACACGCTGGTCGAGGCGATCGTGCTGGTGTTCCTGGTGATGCTGCTGTTCCTGCAGAACTTCCGCGCCACGGTCATCCCGACCCTGGTGATCCCGGTGGCGCTGCTGGGCACGTTCCTGGGCATGTGGATGATCGGCTTCACGATCAACCAGCTGACCCTGTTCGCGATGGTGCTGGCGATCGGCATCGTGGTCGACGACGCGATCGTGGTGATCGAGAACGTCGAGCGCATCATGACCGACGAGCACCTGGCGCCGAAGGCGGCCACGACCAAGGCGATGACCCAGATCACCGGCGCGGTGGTGGCGATCACCGTGGTGCTGGCGGCGGTGTTCATCCCCTCGGCGATGCAGCCGGGCGCGGCGGGCGCGATCTACAAGCAGTTCGCGATCACCATCGCCATGTCGATGGCGTTCTCGGCGTTCCTGGCGCTGAGCTTCACCCCGGCGCTGTGCGCGGCCTTCCTGAAGTCCACGCACGACCAGAAGAAGAACTGGGTGTTCCGCACCTTCGACAAGTACTACGACAAGGTCGCTCACCGCTATGTCGGCCTGGTCGGCCATACCCTCAAGCGCGCCCCGCGCTGGATGGTGCTGTTCGTGGTGCTGGTGGCGCTGTGCGGCTTCCTGTTCACCCGCATGCCGGGCAGCTTCCTGCCAGAAGAGGACCAGGGCTTCGCGCTGGCCATCGTGCAGCTGCCGCCGGGCGCGACCAAGACCCGCACCAACGAGGTCTTCACGCAGATGCGTGGCGTGCTGGAGAAGCAGGACGCGGTCGAGGGCATGCTGCAGGTCGCAGGCTTCAGCTTCCTGGGTTCGGGCGAGAACGTGGGCATGGGCTTCATCCGCCTCAAGCCCTGGGATGACCGCAAGGTCACGGCGAGCCAACTGATCGACAAGCTCAACGGCGCCTTCTATGGCATCAAGGGCGCGCAGATCTTCGTGGTCAACCTGCCCACGGTGAACGGCCTGGGCCAGTTCGGCGGCTTCGACATGTGGCTGCAGGACCGTTCCGGTGCCGGCCAGGAAGCACTGACCAACGCGCGAAACATCCTGCTCGGCAAGGCCGCGCAGCGTGCGGACACGCTGGTGGGCGTGCGCCCGAACGGCCTGGAGAATGCCCCGCAGCTGCAGCTGCACGTCAACCGCGTGCAGGCCGAGTCGATGGGCCTGTCGGTCAGCGACATCTACAGCTCGATCCAGCTGATGCTGGCGCCGGTGTACGTCAACGACTTCTTCTACGAAGGCCGCATCAAGCGCGTGAACGTGCGCGCCGACGACCAGTTCCGTACCGGGCCGGAGTCGCTGCGCAGCTTCTACACGCCCAGCGCGACGGCCACCGATGCCGATGGCCAGGCGTCGATGATCCCGCTGAGCAACGTGGTCAAGTCGGAGTGGATCTACGCCTCGCCGGCGCTGAACCGCTACAACGGCTATTCGGCGGTCAACATCGTCGGCAATGCCGCGCCGGGCAAGGCATCCGGCCAGGCGATGACGGCGATGGAGGAGATCGTGCAGGACGACCTGCCGGCCGGCTTCGGCTATGACTGGTCGGGCATGTCGTACCAGGAAATTATCGCGGGCAACGCGGCCACGCTGCTGCTGGTGTTGTCGGTGGTGGTGGTGTTCCTCTGCCTGGCGGCGCTGTACGAGAGCTGGTCGATCCCGGTGGCGGTGCTGCTGGTGGTGCCGATCGGCGTGCTGGGTGCGATCTCGCTGTCGCTGCTGCGCGGCCTGCCGAACGACCTGTACTTCAAGATCGGCATGATCACGGTGATTGGTTTGGCGGCCAAGAACGCGATCCTGATCGTGGAGTTCGCGGTTGAGCAGCGCGCGGCGGGCAAGACGCTGCGCGAGGCGGCGGTCGAGGCGGCGCACCTGCGCTTCCGTCCGATCCTGATGACCTCCTTCGCCTTCATCCTCGGCGTGCTGCCGATGGCGATCTCGACCGGTGCCGGCGCCAATGCCCGTCACTCGATCGGTACCGGCGTGATCGGCGGCATGCTGTTCGCCACGATCCTCGGCGTGGTGTTCATCCCGCTGTTCTTCGTGGTGGTGCGGCGCATGCTGGGTGACAAGCTGGACGAGCAGTCCAAGGAGTTCCTGGAAGCGCAGACCGAGACCGCCGCGGCGCGACCGGATCGTTGATCCGGCGCGGGACGTGATGTGCAAGAGCCCCGGCTTCGGCCGGGGCTTTTTTTATGGGCGCGGACGGCTGGCGAGATTTTCGCCAATGCGTGGGGAAGGCTTGTACGGCAGGGGCTGTGGGAGGTTGTCCACAGGTTTGTGGGCAGTGCATCCACATGGGGTGTGGATTACGGGGTGGGATGGCGGGTGGGGCTGTGCTGTTCCGGGGGGATCGTGTCAGTCACCTCACCCTTCCCTTCACCGTCTATCCCCTCACCGCCCCTCACCGCCACTCCACTCACCGCCGCTCGCTCACCGCCACTCGCTCACCCTGTAGGAGCGGCTTCAGCCGCGACCGTGATCTGACAGACCGCGACGCTGCTCGTCGGGGCTGAAGCCCCTCCTACAAGGGAGCCATTCCGGCATCTCGTGGTCGGGGCTGAAGCCCCTCCTACAGAAGGGCGGACGCCTCACTGTTGTGGGAGCGGCTTCAGCCGCGACTGCCATCCGACAGCTCGCGACTCCCCCACCCGCCCTCCCCCATCCACCCAAAGAAAAAGCCGCGCTTGCGCGCGGCTTTCTCCTCGAAACAACCAGCACCCCAGGCTTACGGCCGGCGCGCCAGCGCCTCGACATCCTTGGCCTTCGGCAGCAGGTCCTGCTTGGTCACCTTGAACGGCCCGATCGACAGCATCGGCACCGCCACCACGATCGACGACACCACCACGATCACCGCACCGATCATGTGGGTCAGCGCCAGGCCTTCCATCGAGGTACCGCCGTACAGGAACAGCGCCAGCGCCGACAGGAAGAACATCACCGCGGTGATCACCGTACGCGACAGCGTCTGGTTGATCGAGCGGTTCAGCACCTCCAGCGGCTCCACGCGCAGGCTGCGGAAGTTCTCGCGGACACGGTCGAACACCACGATGATGTCGTTGATCGCGAAGCCCATCACCGACAGCAGGCCGGCCAGCACGGTCAGGTCGAACTCGCGGCCGGTACCGTAGATGTAGGCGGCCGTGACGACCAGGTCGAAGAACGCGGTCAGGCTGGCCACCACCGCGAACTTCCACTCGAAGCGGAACGCGATGTAGATCAGGAAGCCGATCAGCATGAACACCGTGGCCTTGATGCCGTCCTTCACCAGGTCCGCGCCGACCTGCGGGCCGACGAACTCGGTACGCAGCACGGTGGCCGGGTTCTCGGCGGTGTTGATCGCCTTCAGCACCTGCGCCGAGACGGTCTTGTCACCTTCGGCATTGCTGTTCTCGCCATGCGGCTGCAGGCGGATCATCAGCTCGTTGCCGCCGCCGAAGCCCTGCACCTGGGCGTTGGCGAAGCCGGCCGAAGCCAGCTTCTCGCGCACCTGGTCGACGTCGGCCGGCTTGTCGAAGCGGGTTTCGACCACGGTGCCGCCGGTGAACTCCAGCGCGTAGGCCTCCTTCTGGAAGCCCTTGATGCCGATGACCACCAGCGAGGCGACGAACACCGCGAGCATCAGCCACAGCACGGCATGACGCCAGCGCATGAAGTCGATCTTGGTGTCGTTCGGGATGAGATGGAGCGGGAAAATTTTCATCGATTCTGTCTCACCCGGTCAGATGGCCACGGACTTGATCTTCTTGCGGTAGCCGTAAATCAACTGGGCCAGCGCACGCGAGACGGTGATCGCGGTGAACATCGAGGCGAAGATGCCGATGATCATGGTCAGGGCAAAGCCCTTCAGCGCGCCGGTGCCAAAGGCATACAGCGCCACGCCCACGATCAGGCCGGTCAGGTTGGCGTCGAGGATGGTGCCGCCGGCCTTTTCATAGCCGGCCGCGATCGACGCCTTCGGCGGTACGCCGTGGCGAAGCTCCTCGCGGATACGTTCGTTGATCAGCACGTTGGCGTCGACCGACAGGCCGACCGACAGCGCCAGGCCGGCGAAACCGGGCAGCGTCATCGTCGCACCGAACATCGACATCACCGACACCACGATCAGCAGGTTCAGCAGCAGCGCCACCGAGGTGATCACGCCGAACATGCGGTAGTAGATGGTGAAGAACGCCAGGGTGAACACGAACGCATAGAGCACCGCGGTGATGCCGCGCTCGACGTTCTCCGCACCCAGGCTCGGGCCGATGATGCGTTCCTCGACGAAGTCCATCGGCGCGGCCAGCGAACCGGCGCGCAGCAGCTTGGCCAGGTTCTCCGCTTCGGTCTTCTCCAGGCCGGTGGTCTGGAAGTTCTTGCCGAACACGCCCGCGATGCGGGTCGGCGCCAGCGCCTCTTCCTTGACCTTGACGCTGCGCACTTCCTGGCCGTCGACCAGGGTGACGGTCGGGATGCGCTCGATGTACACCACCGACATCAGCTTGCCGACGTTGGCGCTGGTGAAGTCGAACATGCGCTGGCCAGCGGCGTTGTTGAGCGTGATGCTCACCGCCGGCATGCCGTTCTGGTCGTTGGAGACCGTGGCGTTGACCATCTGGTCACCAGAGGCGAGCACGCGCTTGTTCAGCAGCACCGGCTGGTTGGTACCGCGGATGGTGTACAGCTTGGCATCGGCCGGCACGCGGCCGGTACGCGCGGCATCCTGCGCGTCGCCGTCCACCACCGAGCGGAACTCCAGCGTGGCGGTGGCGCCGATCAGGCGCTTGGCTTCGGCGGTGTCCTGCACGCCCGGCAGCTGGACCACGATGCGGTCCTCGCCCTGGCGCTGGATGATCGGTTCGGCCACGCCCAGTTCGTTGACGCGGTTGCGCAGCGTGGTGATGTTCTGCTCCAGCGCGCTGCCGGCGATCTGCGCCAGCTCCTGCTGCGGGATGCTCACCGTCACGCGGTCGCCGCTGACGTTGTAGCTCAGCGTCGGCTGGCTCTTGACCAGCGCCGCACGCGCACGCTCGGCGGCGTCGGCACCGGCCGACGGGCTGAGGGTGGCGACGATGCTGTTGTCCGGGCGACGCTCCACCGACTGGTAGCCGATGCGGTTGTCGCGCAGGGTCACGCGGATGTCTTCGGCGTAGGCGTCCACGCGCTTTTCCAGCGCCGCCTTCTGGTCCACCTGCAGCACGAAGTGCACGCCGCCCTGCAGGTCCAGGCCCAGCACCATCGGCTTGCCGCCGAGGCGGGCGAGCCAGTCCGGCACGGTCGAGGCCAGGTTCAGCGCGACGGTGTAGTTCTCGCCCAGGCTGGTGCGCAGGGCGTTGTTGGCCTTGCTCTGCGACTCCAGGTTGGGCAGGCGCACCATCAGGCTGCTGCCTTCGACGGCCAGCGACTTGGCGGTGACGCCGGCCTGGGCCAGCTGTTCCTGCACCTTGGTGCGCAGGGCGTCGTCGAGCGCGCCTTCACGGTTGGCGGTGATCTGCACGGCCGGATCCTTCTGATACGCGTTCGGCAGTGCATACAGCACGCCGATCGCGATCACGGCCAGGATCAGGAAATATTTCCAGCGAGGAAATTCAAGCATTGCGTAACCCCGCGCGGCGCCTCCCCGGCGCCACGCATCAGGAAAAGGAAAGGGATCAGGCGGACTTCAGCGTGCCCTTGGGCAGCACGTTGCCGACGGCGCCCTTCTGCACGCGCACGCGGACGTTGTCGGCCACTTCGATGGTGATGAAGTTCTCGCCGACCTCGGACACCACGCCGGCGATGCCGCCGGAGGTGATCACTTCGTCGCCGCGGCTCAGCTTGTCCAGCATGGCGCGGTGCTCCTTCTGCCGCTTCATCTGCGGGCGGATCATCAGGAAGTACATCACCACCATCAGGCCAACCAACGGCACGAGGGTCATCAGCGGGTTGCCGCCGCCGGCCGACGCGCCACCGGTGGTCTGCGCCTGGGCGGCGGGAATGAGGAAATCGAGCAGGTTCATCTTTGCGTCCTAGGTTGGGCGCGGCGCCGGCACTCCGGCCCCGCGTTCAATTCAAAGCGCCCGTCCGGGCGCAGAGCCCCCGATTATGCCATGGGGGCGCCGGGCCGCACGCCGGGGTGCGGCGTTCCGGCAGCGGTCAGCCCGCCTGCCCCGGAAGCGCCGGCGCCTGGGCACCGCGTGCGGAATAGAAGGACTGCCTGAATGCGGCAAAGGTTCCCGCGGCGATGGCCGCGCGCATGTCGGCCATCAACTTCTCGTAGTACCAGAGGTTGTGCAGGGTGCCGAGCATCGGCGCCAGCATCTCGTTGCAGCGGTCCAGGTGGCGCAGGTAGGAGCGGGTGAAGCCGCCGGCACAGGCCGGGCAGCCGCAGCCCGGCTCGATCGGGTCCTGGTCGCGCTCGTACTTCGCGTTGCGGATGCGCACGGTGCCGAAGGCGGTGAAGTAATGGCCGTTGCGTGCGTTGCGGGTCGGCATCACGCAGTCGAACATGTCCACGCCGCGGGCCACGCCCTCGACCAGGTCTTCCGGCCGGCCCACGCCCATGAGGTAGCGCGGGCGGTCCGCGGGCAGCAGCGGGTGCAGGTGTTCGAGCATGGCATTGCGCTCGTGCTCGGGCTCGCCCACGGCCAGGCCGCCGATGGCGTAGCCGTCGAAGCCGATCGCCTGCAGGCCGTCGAGCGAGCGGCTGCGCAGTTCCGGGTGCACACCGCCCTGCACGATGCCGAACAGCGCGGCGTCATTGCCCAGCGCGTCGTGCGCGTCGCGCGAACGCCGCGCCCAGCGCAGGCTCAGCTCCATCGAGCGCCGTGCCACGTCCTCGGTGGCCGGATACGGGGTGCATTCGTCGAAGATCATCACCACGTCCGAATCGAGCACCTTCTGGATCTTCATGCTCTCTTCCGGGCCGAGGAACACCCGCGCGCCGTCGGTCGGCGAGGCGAAGGTCACGCCCTGCTCGGTGATCTTGCGGCGGTGCGCCAGCGAGAACACCTGGAAGCCGCCGGAATCGGTGAGGATCGGGCCATTCCAGCGGGTGAAACCATGCAGGCCGCCGTGGTCGGCGATCACGTCCAGGCCCGGGCGCAGGTACAGGTGGAAGGTGTTGCCGAGGATGATCTCGGCGCCCAGCTCGCGGATCTGGTGCGGCAGCACGCCCTTGACCGAGCCATAGGTGCCGACCGGCATGAACGCCGGCGTCTCCACCGTGCCGCGCGGAAAGGTCAGGCGGCCGCGGCGGGCATGGCCGTCGGTGGTCTGGAGATGGAACTGGAGTCGGGACATGAAGACCTGGAATGCGGTGGATTCTGGAGGGACGCTCAGGCGGCCGGGACGTCGGCGGCCCACAACAGCATGGCGTCGCCGTAGCTGAAGAAACGGTAGCGCGCGTCGATGGCGTGCTGGTAGGCCTCGAAAATGCGCTCGCGCCCGGCGAACGCCGAGACCATCATCAGCAAGGTGCTTTCCGGCAGGTGGAAGTTGGTCACCATCGCATCGACGCTGCGGATGCGGTAGCCGGGCAGGATGAAGATCTGCGTCTCACCGGCGAACGGCTGCAGTTCGCCGTCGCGCATGGCGCTTTCCAGCGAGCGCACGACGGTGGTGCCGACCGCGATCACGCGCCCGCCGGCCGCGCGCGTGCGGCGCACCTGCTCGACCAGCTCGGCGCCGACATTGAGCCATTCGCGGTGCATCACGTGGTCGGACAGCGATTCCACCCGCACCGGCTGGAAGGTACCGGCACCGACATGCAGGGTGACATGGCCGAAGCTGACCCCGCGCTCGCGCAGCCGTGCCAGCAGCGGTTCGTCGAAATGCAGGCCGGCGGTCGGGGCGGCCACCGCCCCGGTCTCCTTGGCGAACACGGTCTGGTACCGCTCGCGGTCGTCCAGGCCGGGTTCGCGGCGGATATACGGCGGCAGCGGCAGGCGGCCGGCATGCAGCAGCCATTGCTCCAGCGGCTCGGGCACCTCGAAGCGCAGCACGTAGAACTCGCCGTCGCGGCCCAGCACCTCGGCTTCGCCACCGGCATCCAGAGTGATGCGGCCGCCGGCCTTGGGCGACTTGCTGGCGCCGATCTGCGCGCGTGCCTGCTGCGCGCCGAGCAGGCGTTCGATCAGGATCTCGACCCGGCCGCCACTGGCCTTCTGCCCGAACAGCCGCGCGGGAATCACCCGGGTGTCGTTGAACACCAGCAGGTCGCCGGGCTGCAGCAGCTCGGGCAGGTCGCGCACCTGGCGGTCCTGCAGCGCTGCCGGGGCCGGCGGCACGACCATCAGCCGGCTGGCCGAACGCTCGGCCAACGGGGCCTGGGCGATCAGCGCCTCGGGCAGTTCGTAGTGGAAGTCCGACTTCTTCAAGGACACGGGGGCGTGGCAGGGGAAAGACCGCCCATTGTACCGGCCCTGCCCGCCCCCGCCGCGCGGGCTACTCGGTGTGTTCCTTCACGGTGATGCCCTGGGCCGAGTTGCCGGCGATGACGATATCCAGCTTGGGATGGCTGCCCTTGCGCTTGACCAGCACGTCCTCGCCATCGTCGATCTCGACGTGATAGCCCTTGCCCAGGGCGGTCTTGAGCGCGTCGCGGATCAGCCGGGCCACATGGTTCTCGTGCAGGTCCTTGGCGACCGGGATGTCGACCTGCTGCGCGGTCCCGCCTTCCGGGGTGATGCTGAGCTGGATCGTGCCGGCGCTGGAGGCGTGGCCATCCACCTTCAGGCGCCATTTGTTGGAAAACGCCGCCTGCGCGGCAAAGGCCAGCAGCACGCCGGCCAACAGCAGCAAGCCCCGCACCCACCCTGTGTGCTTCATCTCGTCCGCTCCCATGGGATACGCGGCGATCATGCCGTGCCGGTCCGCGCCCACACATCAGGAAAACTACTGGTCGCCTAGCGCTCGAACTTGGTCGCCAGCACGATGGCCGAGGTGGTCCGCTCCACCCCGTCGAGCGCGCCGATGCGGTCGGTGAGCACGTCGATGTCGCCGACGGTGGCGGCCACGCCGAGCGCCACCAGGTCGTAGGGGCCGCTCACCGAGTGCAGCTCGCGCACGGTGGGGATGGCCTGCAGCGCCTTGACCACCTGCGCCATCTGCTTGGGCAGCACGGTGATCATGATGTGGGCGCGGATGTAGCTGCGGTCGACCTCGTCGTGCACGCGCACGGTGTAGCCGCCGATCACCCCCTGCCGTTCCAGCTTCTCGATCCGGCTCTGCACGGTGGTGCGCGACACGCCCAGGCGCCGCGCGATCTGCGCGGTGGAGGCGCGGGCGTCCTCACGCAGGACCGCCAGCAGGGCCTCATCGGCCACGGTGAGCTTCATATCGCCGAAACCTCTCGTCATATCGCCAGATATGCGAGCGATTATGCACGATCCACAGCTGCCAACCGACGATCACCAGCAGTTACCTTTACGGTCATACCGCCACTTGACGGAGATCAGCCATGTTCCAGACCGCCCCCCTCGCCCCGCTGCGCGCCCATGCTGGCCGCCGCCTGACCGACGGCCTGGACGACGCCAGCGTCGAACGCCTGGCCGCCTCGCACCCGGCCCTGGCCGAGGCGATCGCCGCGGCCGCGGCCGAGTACGCCCGGCAGAAGGACGAATTCGCCGACCTGCTGGACCTGGACGAACAGGCGCAGGTGGAGGCCGTGCAAGGCGGCTTCATCAATTTCTACGCGCATGACGCGGTGACGCCTTACATCGCCCTGGCCGCGCGCGGCCCGTGGGCGATCACGCTCAAGGGCGCGGTGCTGTACGACGCGGGCGGCTACGGCATGCTCGGTTTCGGCCACACCCCGGCGGCGGTGCTGGACGCGATGGCGCGCCCGCAGGCGATGGCCAACATCATGACCCCGAGCCTGGCGCAGCGCCGGTTCGACCTGGCGATGCGCGCGGAGATCGGCCAGCGCGGGGCGCGCTGTCCCTATTCGCATTTCATGTGCCTCAACTCCGGTTCGGAGGCGGTCGGCCTGGCGGCGCGCATCGTCGACATCAACGCCAAGCTGCAGACCGATCCGGGCGCCCGCCATGCCGGTGCCACGATCAAGCGCCTGGTGGTGAAGGGCAGCTTCCATGGCCGCACCGATCGTCCGGGGCTGTACTCGGACTCCAGCCGCCGCACCTACGTGCAGCACCTGGCCAGCTATCGCGGCGAGGATTCGGTGATCGCGGTGGCGCCGTACGACGAGCAGGCGCTGCGTCGTGCGTTCGCCGAAGCGGCGCAGCAGGGCTGGTTCATCGAGGCGGTGTTCCTGGAGCCGGTGATGGGCGAAGGCGACCCGGGCCGCGCGCTGCCGCCGGCGTTCTACGCCGCCGCGCGCGAACTGACCCGCGAGCACGGCAGCCTGCTGCTGGTGGATTCGATCCAGGCCGGCCTGCGCGCGCATGGCGTGCTGTCGGTGACCGACTATCCGGGCTTCGAGGGCCTCGATGCGCCGGACATGGAGAGCTATTCCAAGGCGTTGAATGCCGCGCAGTATCCGTTGTCGGTGGTGGCGCTGACCCCGAGCACGGCGCAGATCTACCGCAAGGGCTGCTACGGCAACACCATGACCAGCAACCCGCGTGCGCTGGACGTGGCGTGCGCGACCTTGTCGATGCTGACGCCGGCGGTGCGCGCCAACATCCGCGAGCGCGGCGCGCAGGCGCTGCAGAAGCTGGAGAAGCTGCGCGCGGAGCTGGGCGGGATGATCACCAAGGTGCAGGGTACGGGGCTGTTGTTCTCGTGCGAGCTGGCGCCGGAGTTCAAGTGCTACGGCGCCGGCTCGACGGAGGAATGGCTGCGCCGGCATGGGGTGAACGTGATTCACGGCGGCGAGAACTCGCTGCGCTTCACCCCGCATTTCGCGATGGATGCCGAGGAACTGGACCTGCTGGTGGAGATGGTGGGCAAGGCACTGCGCGAGGGACCGCGGCAGGCGCAGGCGGTGGCGGCGTAAAGCTTCCGAACGGCGCTCCCGCCCCTACCCCACACCACACCGCCCCACCGGACTTCCCCCCCTGTTGTCCGCTCCTCTGTTGTCCGCCCCTCTGTAGGAGCGGCTTC
>DJAN01000299.1 GCA_002429615.1 Lysobacteraceae bacterium UBA6001 | reverse complement strand
GTGGTCGGCGATGGCATCGTCCGGCACCGGCGGCAGCGCCGGTCCACGGGGCGGGGCGGCGGCGAAGGCGCCGGTGGAGGCGAGTGCGACGGCGGCACCGGTGCCGCGCAGGAACTGGCGTCGTTGCATGGGCATCCCTTCTCGAAGGTCGGCCGGAGCATAGCCGCCGAGGCGGGTGATGGCGCGGCCGCAGCACCGGACTGGGACGCCGGCCCGGATTCGCGGCGCCGATCCGGGCTTTCGTCGCCATGCCGGCCGCCCCGTCGCGACCGCATCCCCAAGCCCGCCGGGGCGGTCTATGCTCGGCCGCACTGAAAACCTCGAGTCCGTCCCGTGTCCGCCAGCCTGTTCCTGATCGCGCGCCTGCTGTTCATCTGGATGATCGTGCTGATCGTCGTCGCCAACGTCTGGGGCGAACTGTTCGGCCACACCGGCACCCTCTACACGCTGATCACCTTCGCCACGCTGGCGATCGTGATGGCCAGCGCCCTGACCCACCTGCGCCGGGTGAGGCTGCTCGCCGGCCGGCTCGACCACGACACCCTCAGCAGCCGCCAGCGCCGGCAGATTGAAGTGCCGCTGGACGGCAACACCGCCTTCGCCGTGGTGGAAAGCGCGATCCGCCAGCTGCCGCGGGTGGAGGACATCGAAAGCTCGCCCGGCAGCCTGCAGATCCGCGCCAAGGTGCGCCGCCTCGATGCGCGCGACGACGACCAGGTCTCGCGCTGGAACGTGTTCGCGCGGTTCGCCATCAAGCGCAACCAGATCCTGGCCACGCTGACCCCGGCCAGCGGCGTGAGCAGCGTGACCCTGCTGTGCGAGCCCGATGCCGGCGCGTGGGTGGACCTGCTGGTGGTGGACGAGGGCAGCAACTACGAGAACGCCGAAGCGGTGACGCGCTCGATCACCAACCGCGTGTCCGACCAGCGCCGTGACGAACAGGCCGCCGCGGTGCAGTCCGAGACCGAGAAGGAGCTGGCGGTGGCGCGGTTGAACCTGCTGCATGCCCAGGTGGAACCCCACTTCCTCTACAACACGCTGGCCAGCGCGCAGGTGCTGACCCGCACCGACCCGCCGCGCGCCGACCAGATGATCGGCCACCTGATCCAGTACCTGCGCCGCTCGCTGCCCAGTGCCGACGATGCGATGTCGACCCTGGGCGAAGAGCTGGAGCGCACCCAGGCCTACCTGGAAATCCTGCGCATCCGCATGGGCGCGCGGCTGGCGATGCAGCTGGAGGTGCCGTTCGAGCTGCGCCGCCTGCAGCTGCCGTCGATGATGCTGCAGACGCTGGTGGAGAACGCGATCAAGCATGGCCTGGAGCCGAAGCCGGGCGGCGGCACGATCTGGATCCTGGCGCGCCGGTTCGAGGACCACGCCACGCTGACCGTGGCCGACGATGGCCAGGGCTTCAACAGCCACAGCCACGGCACCGGCGTGGGCCTGCGCAATCTGCGCGAACGCCTGCGCCTGACCTACGGCGACGCGGCCGCGTTTGCCCTGGTCTCCAATTTCCCGACCGGCGTGGCCGCCACCATCACCGTGCCGCTGCGCTATGCGCCGACGCATACGCCGCCGCCGTGGGTGTCGCCGGAAACGCCCGCCGCCGATGCGCCGGTGGTGCCGCCTGCATCCACCAGCACGCCGCCGCCGCTGCCCGGCAGCGCGCCGTCGACCGGAGGTGCGGCATGAATCCGGTGCGCGCGGTGGTGGCCGAGGACGAGGCGCTGTTGCGGCAGTCGCTGCTCGCCCTGCTGGCGGAAGTGTGGCCGGGGTTGCAGGTCGAAGCTGAATGCGAGGACGGCGCCAGTGCGCTGGAAAGCATCGCCGAGCTGCAGCCGGACGTGGTGTTCCTCGACATCCGCATGCCCGGCCTGACCGGCATCGAGGTGGCCCGCGCCATGGGCGAGGCCAGCCCGCGTTCGCAGGTGGTGTTCGTGACTGCCTATGACCAGTACGCCATCGACGCCTTCGAACACGGCGCGATCGACTACCTGCTCAAGCCGATCTCGCGCGAACGCCTGGCCGCCACCGTGCAGCGCGTGCAGTCGCGGTTGATCGCAGGGCAGCCGGACACCGACGTGCTTGATGCGCTGCTGGCGCGGCTGTCGGCGCGCCCCGGCCAGCCGACCGACCGGCCGCCGATGGCGTGGATCACCGCCAGCAGCGGCCGCGAGACGCGGCTGATCCAGCTCGACGACGTCGCCTATTTCCAGGCCGACCACAAGTACACCGTGGTGATGACCGGCGATGGCGAATCGGTGCTGCGCACCTCGCTGCGCGAACTGCTCGACGTGCTGGATCCGCATGCGTTCAAGCAGATCCACCGCTCCACCATCGTCAACATGAAGGCCGTGGCCTCGGTGATCCGCGACGACACCGGCAAGGGCAAGCTGCGACTGAAGAACCGGCCGGAAATGCTCACCGTCAGCCAGCCGTTCATGACCCTGTTCCGCGGCATGTAGCCGCGGCGAGGGAAGGGAGGAAAGCGTCATGCGTACCGTAGCCGCGATCGTCTATTGCCTGATGGCCTTGGCCGGCTGCCACGAGCGTGCCGGGGTGACCTCGATCACCCGCGCCAGCACCGATGGCCACGACACGCTCTTCAGCAAGATGGAAAGCCGTGACGGGGTGACGGATTTCCATTGCCTGGCCAGCAGCACCGGGCATTGCCATTACCTGGTGTTCGTGGAGACCTGCCCCGCCGGCGAGGGCGCGGCCTGTCAGCGCCAGACCCTGCAGCGCCTGGACCTGAAGCCGGGCCAGACCTACCAGGTGAAGGGCCTGCCGAAGGGATTCGGGCAGTGCGTGGACGGCAAGCTACCCGCCGAGGATTGCGCGCGAGGCTGAGAACGCCCGCCTTACGCTATGCACCGTCGTGGTGCATCCAGGGGCGATTCCGCGCTGCGCTATGACTTCGCGGGGCCGCTTCTGCGATCATGCGCGATTCTTTGCCGTCCCGCCCATCGCCCATGACCGCACCGCAGCACCCCACCGCGCTTCGTCGCGAAGTCGGCCCCTTTGCCCTCATGCTCACCGGCCTGGGCTCGATCATCGGCTCCGGCTGGTTGTTCGGCGCCTGGCGCGCGGCCGGCCTCGCCGGCCCCGGCGCGGTCTGGGCCTGGGTGCTCGGCGCCGCCATCATCACCACCATCGCGCTGGCCTACGCCGAACTGGGCGCGATGTTCCCCGAGTCCGGTGGCATGGTCCGCTACAGCCACTACTCGCACGGCTCGCTGGTCGGCTTCATCGCCGGCTGGGCGAACTGGATCGCCATCGTCTCGGTGATTCCGGTCGAAGCCGAAGCCTCGGTGCAGTACATGGCCTCGTGGCCGTGGCAATGGGCGCAGGACCTGTACGTCTCGCATCCTGGCGGCGCCGGTGAACTGACCGTGCCCGGCCTGCTGATCGCCGCGGTGCTGGTGCTGGTCTACTTCCTGCTCAACTTCTGGAGCGTGAAGCTGTTCGCGCGCTCCAACACCGCCATCACCGTGTTCAAGCTGGTGGTGCCGGCGCTGACCGGCATCATGCTGGTGGCCAGCGGCTTCCACAGCGAGAACTTCAGCGTGGGCGTGCATGGCGACAACCATGTGATCGACTTCGCCGCGGTGCTGACCGCGGTGGCCACCGCCGGCATCGTCTTCAGCTTCAACGGCTTCCAGAGCCCGGTGAACCTGGCCGGCGAAGCGCGCAACCCGGGTCGCAGCATTCCCTTCGCGGTGCTGGGCTCGATCGCGCTGGCGACCGTGGTCTACGTGCTGCTGCAGGTGGCCTACCTGGGCTCGGTGCCGCCGGATCTGCTGGCCAAGGCCGGCTGGCACGGCATCGACTTCCGTTCGCCGTTCGCCGAACTGGCGATCATCGTCAACCTGCACTGGCTGGCGATCCTGCTGTACGTGGACGCCTTCATCAGCCCGTCGGGCACCGGCATCACCTACACCGCCACCACCGCGCGCATGATCTACGGCATGGAGAAGAACGGCACGATGCCGAAAATCCTGGGCCAGGTGCACGCGCACTGGGGCGTGCCGCGCCCGGCGATGATCTTCAACCTCGCCGTGTCCTACCTGTTCCTGTTCTTCTTTCGCGGCTGGGGCACGCTGGCGGCGGTGATCTCGGTGGCGACGATCATCTCCTACCTCACCGGCCCGGTCAGCGTGATGTCGCTGCGCCGCACCGCGCCGGAGTTCCATCGCCCGCTGCGCGTGTTCGCGCTGCCGGTGATGGCGGCGGTCGCCTTCGTGATGGCCACCGAACTGCTGTACTGGGCGCGCTGGCCGCTGACCGGCGAGATCATCCTGCTGATGGCGGTCGCGCTGCCGGTGTATGCGTACTACCAGGCCAAGGCGCGCTGGGTGGACTTCGGCCGCCAGCTCAAGGGCGCGTGGTGGATGATCGTGTACCTGCCGGTGGTGGCGCTGCTGTCGTGGGCCGGCAGCACCACGTTCGGCGGCCATGGCTACCTGCCTTATGGCATCGACCTGGCCGTGGTGGCCGCGGTCGGGCTGGTGTTCTACGTGTGGGGCGTGCGCAGTGGCTGGCGCACCCCGTCGGTGGAACAGGCCGCTGCCGCGGTGCATTGACCGGTCGCGTTGATCGGATGCCGCAAGAAGAACGGGGGCGAAAGCCCCCGTTCTGCGTTTGGGTTCATCGGTCGCGGCTGAAGCCGCTCCTACAGGAATGCAACGCGCCGGTCCTGGCGGCGGGGGTCAGCCGTTGACGACCAGCTTCGGTGCGCCGTCGTAGCGGTCCAGCTCGCGCACGATTTCCGAGTACTGACGCAGGTGGCCCATCTCGCGCATGAGCACGATGTCCTCGTGGCGCATTTCGCGGTGGTTGGTCACTTCCTGCTTGTAGCGCAGCACTTCGGGATAGCGCCGCGCCATTTCCAGCGCATCGGCCACGCATTCGACGGTGTCGGCGTCCGGGGTGAGCCGTGCGCGGCTGTTGAAGGCGCGCAGCCAACGCTCGAAGCCGGCGCTGTGGTCGAACAGGTCGGCGATGTACCACATCACGAACAGGATCGAGATCCACGAGGTGAACACGATCACCACGCGGCTGAAGGTGACGTGGTAGTCGTGCTGCCACAGCTGGTGGGCGATCACGCCCAGCAGGATCAGCGAGATCGCCTGCCAGCCGATGATCGAGGCGATCACCCACTGCTTCTTGGCCACGGTGAGCAGCTCGACCTCTTCGTCGATCTGCTGGTCGGTCTTGTCGCGCCAGTGCGCGACCTGTGTTTCAAACGGCTCGCGATGCAGCGCGTTGTCATCCAGCAACAAACCCAAACCCTTGAACAAAGCGATCATGACGAGCTCCCGAACGGTTGGCTGGTACGAACGGCTTGCGGCACTGGCGGATCTTCAGGCGCTTTATTTCTAGCACTTTCCCCGCGCTTGGCAATGGGGTGCCGGGCCGTTGCCGCCTTGCTGCGACCGCACATGCCGCCTTCCGGATGGGCAGGCGCGCCGTGGCAGGCGACGTTTCCAGTATCCAAAGCCACGGTGGGCATGGCGTGAGCGGGTTAGGATCGCGTGCATGTCCGCCATGCTCAGAACGCTTTCCGCCCCCGCCGCCGCGCAGATCCGTCGCTGGGTCCTGGGTGCCTTCCCGCGCGGGGAGAGCGGCATTGTAGGAGCGGCTTCAGCCGCGAGAGGCTTTACCGGTAAAGCCCGTCGCGGCTGAAGCCGCTCATACAGAAGCCAGCGGGGGAGGGGGGCTCGCCCACGCGAAAACGGCGGCCCGAAGGCCGCCGTTCGTCATGCCAGCACGCGCCAGGCGCTTACCAGATCTTCACCCGCTGCTCCGGTGCCAGATACAGCTGCTGGCCCGGCTTGACCTCGAACGCCGGATACCACGCATCCAGGTTGCGCACCGTCTGCGCGCGGAAGCGGCCCGGCGCATGCACGTCGGTCAGGACCGCGTTGCGCAGCGCCGCATCGCGATACTTGCCGCGCCACGCCTGCGCGAAGCCCAGGAAGAAGCGCTGGTCCGGCGTGAAGCCGTCCAGCGTCTGCGCCGGCTTGCCCTGCTGCGACAGCACGTAGGCATCGTGCGCGGTCGCCAGGCCGGCCACGTCGGCGATGTTCTCGCCCAGGGTCAGCTTGCCGTTCACCGCCAGGTCGTCGAACGGCTTGTACGCGCTGAACTGCGCGGCCAGCGCGTTGCCCGCGGCCTCGAACTTCTTCAGGTCTTCGGCCGTCCACCAGTCGTGCAGGGCGCCATGCTCGTCGAACAGCGCGCCGGTGTTGTCGAAGCTGTGGCTGATCTCGTGGCCGATCACCGCGCCGATGGCGCCGTAGTTGACCGCATCATCCGCCGCCGGGTCGAAGAACGGCGGCTGCAGGATCGCCGCCGGGAAGATCAGGCGGTTCTCCAGCGGCACGTTCAGCGCGTTGACCGTCTGCGGCAGCATGTACCACTCGCCGTGGTCCACCGGCTTGCCGAGCTTGGCCAGGTTGCGCTTGTACTCGAACAGGTCGGCGCGTTCGGCATTGCCCAGCGCGTCGTCGCGGCGCACGTCCAGCGCGCTGTAGTCGCGCCACGTGTCCGGATAGCCGACGGCCACGGTCAGGCCGGCGATCTTCGCCTTGGCGTGCGCCTTGGTCTGCGGGCTCATCCACGCGACCTGGTCGATGCGGTGGCTGAAGGCGTCGATGATGTTGTGCACCATCGCCTCGGCGCGTTCCTTGGTTTCCGTGCTGACGTACTTGTCGACGTAGCGCTTGCCCACCGCCTCGCCGAGGGCGTCATTGGTGGCGTCGATGCCACGCTTCCAGCGCTCGCGCTGCTGCGGGGTGCCATCGAGCGTGGCGCCGTAGAACGCGAAGCGCTCATCGGCGAAGGCCTTGGAGAGATACGGCGAGGCGCGGTCCAGCGCGCGGAACGCCAGGTATTCCTTCCAGGTGTCCAGCGGCTGCGAGGCGACCAGCGCGGCGGTGCCGGCGATGGCCTGCGGCTGCCAGACGATGAAGTCCTGCTGCGCGGACAGGCCGGCGGCATCGAAGAACGCATTCCAGTCCAGGCCCGGTGCCTTGGCGGCGAAATCGGCCTGCTTCCAGGCGTTGGCACCGGCCTTCACGTCGTTGGTCTGCTCCTGGCTGGCGTGCACGCGCGCGATCGCGGTTTCCAGCGCGAGGATGCGCGTGGCCTGGCCCTGCGGGTCCGGCTGGCCGGCGAGTTCCAGCAGCTTGGCGATATGCGCCTTGTAGGCCTCGCGCAGCTGCGCCATGCGCCCGCCTTCCAGATAGAAGCTGCGCTCGGGCATGCCCAGGCCGCCCTGCACCAGGTACGGCGCGTAGCGCTCCGGCTGCATCAGGTCGGCGGTGACCCACAGGCCGAACAGGCGGTCGGTGTAGAAATCGGTGGCGTTGAGCAGGTCGACATCGGCGCGCAGTTCGCCGCCGAGTTCGCGCGCCAGTGCCTGCTTGTCGCTGATCTGCGCGATGGCATCGAGCGTCGGCTGCACGGGTGCCACGCCCTTGGCTTCGATGCCGGCCTCGTCCATGAAAGCGGCGTAGTAGTCGCCGATCTTCTTTTCCTCGCCGCTCGCGCGGTCATTGGCCGACGCTCCCTCGATGATGTCGCGGGTGTGCTGTTCGGTATCGACCACGATGCGGGTGAAGCTGTTGTAGCTGGAACGGTCGGCCGGAATCTCGGTGGTCTTGACCCACTGGCCATTGGCGAAGCTGAAGAAATCGTCGCCGGCGGCAACCGCGCGGTCCATGCCGCTGGCATCGAAGCCGAACGCACCGAGCTGCGGCTTGGCCTGCGCGGTTGCGGTGGGCGCAGCCGTGGCGGGGCCTTCGGCGGCGGGGTCGCGCTGGCAGGCGACCAGGGGCAGGGCGGAAATCAGGGCGAGGAGCAGGGCGGAACGGTGCAGCTGTGGCATTGAGCGGCTCGGTGACGCGACAGACGGAAGCGTCGGAGTTTAGGCCGGCAGCGCGCGGCCGGGTACCGTCGCCAACCTGAATGGGTAGGTTTCACCTTCCGCGCGCCGCCTTCGGTTCAGTGTGTGGGGCGCCGTCGTTCAAGAACCCAGCGCCGCCGCCGATGAGCGGAAAGAAACCGGAGACGAACGCCACGCAATGTCGCAGACCGCTGTCGTCCAACCGCCTGCCCCGGCGTCGCCGGAATTGCCGCACCTGCGTCGCATCACCCTGGCCGGGGTGGTGCTGGGCGGCGCGCTGGGTATTGGCCTGACGCTGCTGCTGATCCACGACTGGCGCGCGCGCTGCGAGGCCGCGCAACGTCAATCCATGGCCCTGGCCACCGGCACGCAGCGGCTGATGGCGGTGGAGCTGCGCAACCTGGAGCGGGCGATGTCCGGCATCGCCGGCGACGCGCACGAACTGTTCGGACGCGTGCCGGACCAGGCGCCGGACCTGCTGAGCGAATCCATGCGCGGGGTGGTCGGCCGGCATGCGGAGATCGAGAGCCTCGTCGTGGTCGACGATAACGGCCACGCCATCACCGATGGCCGCGGTGATCCCTCGCTGCCCAGCTGGGCGGTGCCGGCGCGTCGGGGCGAAGGCAGCGCGCTGTACATCGGCGCCCCCGAGCAGGGCCCGGACGGTGAGTGGCTGCTGCGGCTGGCCATCGACATGGGCGACAACCGCTGGGTCCTCGCACGCCTGCGGCGCAGCGAACTGCAGCGGCTGGTGGCCGACCTGGACGTGGGCAAGCGCGGCGTGGTGTCGATGTCCGATGTCGATGGCATCGTGCTGGCGCGCAGCTCGGACTCACCGGGGCTCAGCCGCGCCGCGCCGCCGCGCCTGCCCGCCGGCAGTTTCCGGCATGAACCGCGGATCGTGCCGGTGGGCGACCACGTCAGCGTGCTGGATGGCACGCGGCGCATCGCCGCGGCGGGCACCTCGCCGCCGTATCCGATCCGCGTCTACGCCGGCCTAGACAAGCGCGAGGTCCTGGCGCCGTGGTGGACGCTGTTCGGCGTGGTGGTGCTGTTGTACGCGTCCTATCTCGCCGGCTACGCCTATCTGCTGCGCAGCCTGCGCCGTGCCGACCGCCACCAGGCGCGACTGCAGGACGACCTGCGCCTGGGCGACGAGGAACTGCGCCTGGCGCACCAGGCCGGGGGCATCGGCACCTGGTCGATCGGGCCTGATGGCGAACGCTTGCAGTGGTCGGAACAGGCCGCCGAGATATTCCAGTCAGACCTGCCCGGCCTGACCACCAGCGAGTTCATGCGCCGCGTCCACGCACAGGACCGGCGCCGGGTCACCCATGCCCTGGCCATGGCCTGGCGTGGCGAGGAGCCGCTGGACATCACCTTCCGCCTGATGCTGCCGGAACTGGGCGAGCGCTGGGTATCGGTGCGGGGCGCGCGGGTGGCGGGCAATCATCCCGCCCGTTATCTCACCGGCACTGTCGTGGATATCAGCGAGCGGGTGGAGATCCAGTCGCTGGCGATGGACGCGCAGCGCCAGTTCCGGCTGATCTTCGAGTTGAGCCCGTTGCCGTGCTGGCTGTTCGATGTCGAGACCGGCATGTTCCTCGAAGTGAATCCGGCGGCGGTGCGCGAATACGGCTACAGCCGCGAGGAATTCCTGCACATGCGCCTGGCCGATATCGAGCCGGCGCTGCAGGAGCGGGCGCACATCCCGGCGTTGCCGGCGGCGGGTGAGAGCGTGGCGCCGTTGCTGCATGTGCATCGGCGCCGCAACGGCAGCCTGATCGACGTGCGCGTGCATACCTCGCAGCTGGAAATTGCCGGCATCCATGCGCGCCTGGCGTTGGCGGAAAACGTCAGCGACCACATGGCCTACCAGCGCGAGCTGGCCTACCGCGCCAGCCACGACGCCGCCACCGGCCTGCTCAACGTGCGCGCGCTGGCCGAATGGCTCGACCGCGAGCAGGGCGGATCGCGCTACCACGTCGCGCATATCGAACTGCGCGGCCTGCAATTGATCGGCGCCACGCTGGGGCGGGAAGCGGGCGAAGCGGTATTGCGGCACCTCAAGCAGCGCCTGAAGTCGTTGGCCGAGCGCTATGGCTGGCTCGCCTTCCAGCCGGCCGAGGACTTCGTCTTCGCCATCGCCGGGCACCACACGCTGGACACCGTGATCGAAGTGCTCATGGCCAGCCTTTCCGAGCCGGTGCAGGGGCGTGATTCCTATCACCAGCTCGACCTGCGTATCGGCGTCGCCAGCCATCCGGACAATGGCGCGCATGCCGAAGAGGTCATCGCCAAAGCCGCGCAGGCGGCGCATGCCGCGCGCGAGGACAGCGAACTGGTGGTGCGCTTCCACGCCGGCATCGAGACCCGGCTGAGCGAGCGCCTGCGCCTGGCCGGCCGGCTGCACCAGGCGATCGACCGCCACGAATTCGTGCTGCATTTCCAGTCGATCCATCACTGCCGCACGCGCCAGCCGGTGGCATTGGAAGCGCTGCTGCGCTGGCGCACCGCGGAGGGCCAGTGGATTCTTCCGGGGGAGTTCATCCAGCTGTGCGAGGACACCGGCCTGATCCTGCCGCTGGGACGCTGGGCCCTGCGCGAAGCCGCGCGCGCGCAGCGGCGACTGGCCGATCATGGCTGGCGCGACCTGCCGATCGCGGTGAATGTCTCGGCGTTGCAGTTCCATCACAGCGACCTGGCCGCCGATGTTGCCGCCGCCTGCGAGGAATACGGCGTCGCGCGGGGTGGCCTGCATGTCGAACTGACCGAAAGCAGCCTGATGCGCCAGCCGCTGCGCGCGCTGCAGGCCATGCATGGCCTGCATGCGCAGGGCGTATGCATTTCCCTGGATGACTTCGGCACCGGCTTCTCCAGCATGTCCTACCTGCAGCACATGCCGCTGGACTCGCTGAAGATCGACCGTTCCTTCGTCACCGATGTCGAGCGCGACGAACGCAACGCCTCGATCTGCCGCGCATTGATCACGCTGGGCCACAACCTCGGGCTCAAGGTCATTGCCGAAGGCGTGGAGCACGAAGCCCAGTGGCAGTGGCTGGCCGCCAATGGCTGCGACCAGGTCCAGGGCTGGCTGCTGGGCAAACCCGCGCCGCTGGAGCAGTTGCTGGCCAGCCTGAAACGCACGCCGGCCTGAGCCGGCGTGCGCCGTATCGTCAGCCGTTGACCAGGGCCATGGGCGCGTCCGGGTAGCGCGCACCGGACGCGGCATCCACGGGGAACACCGCATCGATCTGCCGCAGCTCGTCGGGCGTCAGCATCACATCGAGCGCGCCGAGGTTTTCCTCCAGGTAGGCGATCCGCTTGGTACCCGGGATCGGCACCAGATCGTTGCCCTGCGCCAGCACCCAGGCCAGCGCCAGTTGTCCGGCGCTGATGCCTTTTGCCGCTGCCATGTGCCGCACCTTGTCGACCAGCGCCAGATTGCGCGCGAAGTTCTCGCCGAGAAAGCGCGGCGAGCGGCGGCGGTAATCATCCGCATCGAAATCCTCGGGCGAGCGGATGGCCCCGGTGAGGAGGCCGCGGCCGAGCGGCGAATACGGCACGAAACCGATCCCGAGCTCGCGGGTGGTGGCCAGCACGCCGTTGCTTTCCGGATCGCGGGTCCACAGCGAATACTCGGTCTGCACCGCCGTGATGGGATGCACCGCATGCGCGCGGCGGATGGTGCCCGCCGCCGCCTCGGACAGGCCGAGGAAGCGCACCTTGCCTTGTTCGACCAGGCGCGACATCGCCCCGACCGTGTCCTCGATGGGCACCTGCGGATCCACGCGATGCTGGTAGTACAGATCGATGTGATCGACCCCGAGGCGCTTGAGGCTGCCCTCGCATGACGCGATCACATACGCCGGCCGACCATCGGCCCCGCGTGCCGTGGGATTGTCCGGATCCAGGCGGATACCGAACTTGGTGGCCAGGAACACCTGATGGCGGCGGCCGGCGATGGCGCGGCCGACCAGGGTCTCGTTGGTGTGCGGGCCATAGATATCGGCCGTATCGAGCAGATCGACGCCGAGATCGAGTGCGCGGTGGATGACGGCGATGGATTCGGCATCATCGCGGCCGCCGCCATAGAAGGCGCTCATGCCCATGCAGCCGAGGCCGAGTGCGGAAACAACGGGGCCTTGTCGGCCGAGCGTGCGGGTATGCATTGAGAACTCCAGGAACGTGGGGGAAGCCATCAACGGACAGCATCGCGCGCCGGAAGTTGCCGGAACGTCAGAACGCACCTTTCCTCCAACCCCACCCAACTCCCCCTCGCTCTTGCCTTGCCTTGCTCCTGCCTTGCTCCTGCCTCGCTCCTGCTTTGCCTCTCCCCGCCGAGGCGATCCATCGGGCCTTCGTGGGCAGGGGCATTTCGGGACCGTTGGCGCCATGGATGGCGCCATCGAGCCTCCATGGACGGATTCACGGCGTGTCCCGAAATGCCCCTGTCCGCGGAGGCCGCGCGGCATCCATGCGAGCCGATCGACATCGCAGGTGGCGAACGCTGCAGCCCAAGGGAAAAACAGAAAGGGCGGCCTCCGGCCGCCCAATCCAATCCAAAAAAAAAGAGTCCTCAAAAAGCAAACATCACAGAAACCTGCGGCGAAAGCAGCTCCGCACTATTACGCCCATCGAGCGACACCATCGCGCCTCCGATGATGCCGACCTTGCTCGAAGGGTGATATTCCACAGCAGGCGCCACGGAAACGCGCCATGACCCCTCACGCTGGACATCATCGCCGCCGGTCCCGGCGGGAGTAGCGACCTGGCGATGCAGCGTCGCCCCCTGTTCGCGTTCGTAGAGCAGGTCCGCGGCTAGCACCCACTTCGGATTGAAGCTGTACTCCGCCCCGAGCAGCGCCTGGAACGCGCTGCCGAGGTGCACGCGCCCGCGCTCTCCGGGCACGGTGCCGTAGCCGCTGCGATCGCGCACGGTGACGCCCGCGCCGGGCACGCGGTAGTGCAGGTTCACGCGGGCGCGCAGATTGCGCTCGGCCAGCAGGTAGGTCTGCCCGTACAGCCCGAGCATGGTGAAAGCGGCGCCGCTGCCGGTCGCATCGGCCAGCCCGTGGCGGTCGAGCTGATCGTGCCGCCCGGTCGGCATGTTCTGCCGCACGCCCACCGCCAGCGCCGTGCGCCCTGCGTCCTGGCCCTGGAAAAGCGCGTACTGGCCGAACAGCGACGTATCGCCGGTGGCCCAGCGCCGCTCGGCCTGGTCGGTGCGCGCATAGACGCCACGCAGCGTCGCCCCGATGGTGAAGCGGTCGGTGACGCCGTAGGTCATCGGCAGCAGCACGCGCCAGTCGTCCGCCACGCCGTCGACGTCATGGCGCTTGCCGTCCTGGTCGTAGCGGCCGGTGACCTCGGTCTGGACCAGGTAGGGCTGCACGATCCACAGCCCCTGCGGCAACGGCGGCCCGCTGCTGAGCAGGGTGCCGGTGTAGTTGGCCTCGCGCGCCGGCGCCGGGGCGTCTTCGGCCCACGCGGTGACGGCGAGGTTGGACAGGAGCGCGACCGCCAGCAGGCGGCAGGCATAGCGACGAGTGGACATGGCGTGGTACCGCGGCAGGAGGGCCGGATACGGTGCCGATGCACGAATTTCGTAGGAATTGGACGAATCTAACGACTTGGCGGCGGGCGCAGGCGGGTGAGGTCGTAACCATCAGAAATGGAACGAACCATCGATATCCAGGGGCTTTACCAACACCGGTGGTGCGATAGCCTATGCCGCATTCCTTCCGGAGATTGCCATGGCCACGCTGCCGTCGCTCTACGTTTCGCATGGTTCGCCCATGACCGCCCTGGAACCGGGGCAGGTCGGGCCGCGCCTGGCCGAGATCGGCCGGGCCCTGCCGCGGCCGCGGGCGATCGTGGTGGCCACCGCCCACTGGCTGGCGCAGCGCCCGCTGGTCGGCGCGGCCGAGCGTCCCGAGACCGTCCATGATTTCGGCGGCTTCCCGCCCGCGCTCTACACGCTGCAATACCCGGCGCCGGGCGACCCGGCGCTGGCGGGTGAGATCCAGCAACTGCTCGATCAGGCCGGCCTGCCGGCGCTGCAGGATCCCGGCCGCGGCCTCGACCACGGGGTCTGGGTGCCGTTGCGCTTCTTGTATCCGCAAGCCGACATCCCGGTGGTGCCGGTGTCGATCCAGCCGCGCCTGGGCCCGGCACATGCGTTCGCGCTGGGCCGCGCGCTGGCGCCGCTGCGCGAGCAGGGCGTGCTGGTGATCGGCTCGGGCAGCATCACCCACAACCTGCACGACTTCCGCGGTGGCTATGGCGAAGGCCGCGAGGCGCCGTATGTGAAGCCTTTCATCGAGTGGACCGAGGCGCGCCTGCGCGCCAGCGACATCCCGGCGCTGCTCGACTACCGGCGCCAGGCGCCGTTCGCCGAACGCGCCCATCCGACCGACGAGCACCTGTTGCCGCTGTTCGTCGCCGCCGGTGCCGCCGGGAGCGATACGCTCGGCGCGCAGCGCATCGATGCCGGCATCGACATGGGTTTCCTGGCGATGGACATCTACCGCTTCGACGGCGCGGCCACGCAGCGCCAGGCCGCTTGAATCAAGGCGCGGGCGGCGCGCCGACATGGCGCCGCACCGCGTCCATGTCGCGGATCGGCCGCACTTCCACGCAGCCAGTGCGCGCCCACGGGAACTGGCTGGCGATCTCGATCGCCTGTTCCAGGCTGTCGGCCTCGATCAGGTTGAAGCCGCCGAGCATCTCGCGGGTCTCGGCGAAGGGACCGTCGGAAACATTCAGGCGTCCATCGCGGATACGCACGCTGCGCGCCTGCGCCGGGCCCTCCAGCTGCTGCGACTGCAGCAGCTGGCCCTGCGCCTTCATCGCATCGGCACCGGCGAAGCAGTGCCGCATCATGCTGTCGGCCTCGCCCTCGGGGAGCGCCTGCAGCAGCGTGTCGTCGGTATAGATCAACAGCAGGTACTGCATGGGCCGCGCTCCCTGGGATCCAGGGCGCGAGTGTAGCCGGCGAAGTGCGACCGACGGTTTTCTCCGCGTCGCTGGCCGGTTAAGGTTTCAGGCAAGGCGACATCCCGGTGCCGCCCTCGTTGCTCCGCCACCGTCGCCGGTGGCCCCTCCCCCTGGATCTGCCATGCATTCGATCGACGTCGTCCTGGCGATGCTGCTGGCCGTGGCCGCCAGCGGCTACCTGGTACGCCTGCTGCCCTTCTCCCTGCCGTTGCCGCTGGTGCAGATCGCGCTGGGCGCGGTGATCTCGGGCGTGTTCGATCGCGGCCACGAGCTGGAGCCGGAGCTGTTCTTCCTGCTGTTCCTGCCGCCGCTGCTGTTCCTGGATGGCTGGCGTATTCCCAAGCAGGGCCTGTTCCGCGACAAGGGCGTGATCCTGGAGCTGGCGCTGGGCCTGGTGGTGTTCACCGTGATCGGCGCCGGGCTGCTGATCCACTGGATGATCCCGGCGATGCCGATGGCGGTGGCGTTCGCGCTGGCGGCGGTGATCTCGCCGACCGACCCGGTGGCGCTGTCGTCGATCGCCGCCAAGGTGCCGATCCCCAAGCGCCTGATGCACATCCTGGAAGGCGAGTCGCTGCTCAACGATGCCTCCGGCCTGGTCTGCTTCCAGTTCGCCATCGCCGCGGTGATGACCGGTGCGTTCTCGCTGGCGTCGGCCTCGGCGACGTTCCTGTGGGTGGCGCTGGCCGGGGTGGCCTGCGGCGTGCTGGCCACCTTCGCCCTGAGCCGTGCGCAGGGCTGGATCTGGCGCCACTTCGGCGAGGAGCCGGGCTCGGCGATCCTGGTCAACCTGCTCACCCCGTTCGCCGCCTACCTGGCGGCCGAGGCGATCCAGGCCTCGGGCATCCTGGCCGCGGTCGCCGCCGGCATCACCATGAGCTACGTGGAACTGAGCGGCAACGCGCCCGGCGCGCTGCGCGTGCAGCGCGGCGCGGTGTGGGACACCGTGCAGTTCACCCTCAACGGCATCGTGTTCGTGCTGCTGGGCGAACAGCTGCCCGGCATCCTCGATGGCGCCGTGCACAGCGTGCGCGAGGCCGGACACGTCAATCCGTGGTGGCTGGTGGCCTACGTGCTGGCGATCAACGCCACGCTGGCGCTGCTGCGGCTGGCGTGGGTGTGGATATCGCTGCGCTGGAGCCTGTTCACCGCGCACCGGCGTGGCGAGCAGCGCGTCAGCCCGCCATGGCGCATCGTGGTGGCCACCTCGCTGGCCGGCGTGCGCGGCGCCATCACCCTGGCTGGCGTGCTCACCATCCCGCTGCTGCTGCCGGACGGCACGCCGTTCCCGGTGCGCCAGCTGACCATCTTCCTCGCCGCGGCGGTGATCCTGGTGTCGCTGCTGGTCGGCAGCCTGGTGTTGCCGCGGCTGTTGAAAGGCCTGGAATTCCCGGAAGAATCCAGCGAGCAGCAGCAGGAGGACCTGGCCCGCGTGGCCTCGGCCAAGGCGGCGCTGGAGGCGGTCGAGCAGCTGCGCCGCAAAGGCGCGGTCGACGAGGCCAATGCGGAGTACTACAACCGTGCCGCCGAGCGGGTCAGCCAGCTCTACGAACGCAAGCTGGGTGGCAGCGATGTCGCCGACAGCGACCCCGAGCAGGCCAAGGCCTATGAGCAGGTGCTGCGCCGGATGCGCGGCGCCGGACTGAACGCCGAGCGCAATGCGCTGTTCAAGCTGGCCCGGCGCGGCGAGATTTCCGACGAACTGTCGCGGCGGCTGGTGCGCAACCTGGACCTGATCGAGTCCCGCCAGCGCTAGGGAAGCGGTGCTGGGATGGATTCTCCCGCGGGCGGGCCTTCTAACCCGCGGGCGGCCGCACTACGCTGTGCGGCCATTGCCCCTTCTACGGATGCTTCGTGGATCCCATCGTTTCCATCCAGGGACTCAACAAGACCTATGCCGGCGGCTTCCAGGCGCTGCGCGGCATCGACCTGGAGATCCGCCGCGGCGAGATCTTCGCCCTGCTCGGGCCCAACGGCGCGGGCAAGACCACGCTGATCAGCATCGTCTGCGGCCTGGTCAATCCCAGCGCCGGCCACGTGCGCGTGGATGGCCATGACATCGTCACCGACTACCGTGCCGCGCGCTCGCTGATCGGGCTGGTGCCGCAGGAGCTGTCCACCGACGCGTTCGAGAGCGTGTGGGCGACGCTGCGCTTCAGTCGCGGGCTGTTCGGCAAGGCGCCGGACGATGCGCTGCTGGAACGCGTGCTGCGCGACCTGTCGTTGTGGGACAAGCGCAACAACAAGATTTCCACGCTGTCCGGTGGCATGAAGCGGCGCGTGCTGATCGCCAAGGCGCTGGTGCACGAGCCGAAGGTGCTGTTCCTGGACGAGCCGACCGCCGGTGTCGACGTCGAGCTGCGCCATGACATGTGGCAGATGGTGCGGCGCCTGCGCGAGCAGGGCACCACGATCATCCTCACCACGCACTATATCGAGGAGGCCGAGGAGATGGCCGACCGCGTCGGCGTGATCACCCGCGGCGAGCTGGTGCTGGTCGAGGACAAGCACACCCTGATGCGCAAGCTGGGCAAGAAGCAGCTCACGCTGACCCTGCAGGCGCCGCTGGCGGCGATTCCCGACGCGCTGGCCGGCCTGCCGCTGGAGCTCACCGCCGACGGCCACGGCCTGGTCTACACCTTCGACGCGCAGGCCGAGGACACCGGCATCGGCCCGCTGCTGCGCCGGCTCAACGAGCACGGCATCGACTTCAAGGACCTGCATTCCAGCGAGAGCTCGCTGGAGGACATCTTCGTCAGCCTGGTCCACAGTGCGGAGGGCCGCCCATGAACCTATACGCGATCCGCGCGATCTACCGTTTCGAAATGGCGCGCACCTTCCGCACCTTGATGCAGTCGATCGCCTCGCCGGTGTTGTCGACGTCGCTGTACTTCGTGGTGTTCGGCGCGGCGATCGGTTCGCGCATGGGCGCCATCGACGGCATCAGCTACGGCGCCTTCATCATTCCAGGCCTGATCATGCTGTCGCTGCTGAGCGAGAGCATCTCCAACGCCTCGTTCGGCATCTACATGCCACGCTGGTCCGGCACGATCTACGAGGTGCTGTCCGCGCCGGTGTCGTGGCTGGAGATCGTGCTCGGCTACGTGGGCGCGGCGGCGACCAAGTCGGTGATGCTCGGCCTGCTGATCCTGGCCACGGCGCGGGTGTTCGTGCCTTACGAAATCGCCCATCCGTTGTGGATGCTGGGCTTTTTGGTGCTGACTGCGGTGACCTTCAGCCTGTTCGGCTTCATCATCGGCGTGTGGGCCGACGGCTTCGAGAAGCTGCAGGTGATCCCGCTGATGGTGATCACCCCGCTGACGTTCCTGGGCGGCAGTTTCTATTCGATCTCGATGCTGCCGCCGGTGTGGCAGAAGATCACCCTGTTCAATCCGGTGGTCTATCTGATCAGCGGTTTCCGCTGGAGCTTCTACGGCAAGGCCGACGTGCATATCGCGGTCAGCACGGGCATGACCCTGGTGTTCCTGGGCGTGTGTCTGCTGGTGGTATGGCTGATCTTCCGCAGCGGATACCGCCTTAAATCGTGACGTAGCCCGCGTCGCGGATCGACATGGTAGGAGCGGCTTCAGCCGCGACCGCGGGATTCCGGCAGTCGCGGCTGAAGCCGCTCCTACAAACACAGGCGCATCCCCGGCGCGTCGCGCGGGGGCTTACTCCGCCTTGAGATTCAGGTTCAGCCAGTACGGCTCGACCGTGCCCTTGACCTTCATCGTCATCGGGTTGCCGCGACGATCACGCGACTTGCCGACCTGCACCTTGATCCAGCCTTCGCTCACCGAGTATTCCTCGACGTTGTCGCGCTCGATGCCGTTGAAGCGCACGCCGACGCCACGCGCCAGCACGGCTTCATCGTGGAACGGGCTGCGCGGATCGACGGCGAGGTGGTCGGGCGGGGTATCGGACATGGGGCAAAACTCGGCGGAATGAGCGCGCTAGGATAGCCGGGATCGCCGCCGCGGTGGCTGGAGATTGCCGGATGGCGCCTGCGCGCGCAGACTTTCCCGCTTCCCACACCGCTTCTGCCGCCATGCCTGACAACAGCGCCGATTACGAAGACGAAGAAGGCCTCATTTCCGATTTCGACGACGTCGACGGACACGCCGCACGGGTCTGGAACCTGCTGGTGCTGATCAACCCCGGCGACGAGGAAACCGCGCTGCGTCAGTTCGACGACTGGCGCGAGACCCTGGCCGAGGAGGCCGACGACCCGGAAAGCGAACGCTGGTTCGAGGTGCTGGCCGAGTCGATCGACTGGACCTCCGGCTTCCACGTGGCGGCCGACGACGTGGAGTCGCTGGTCACCGCGCTGGATGAACTGGCCGGGCGCTGGAACCTGCGCATCGACTGGGGTGGCGACCTCGATGACGAGGACTTCGCCGACGCCGTGGACGTGCCGACCCTGCTGGGCGTGGCCTATGACGGCCTGCGCGAGCACGGCTATTCCCTGTGGACCTGGAACACTGGTGGCGACGGCCATGCCGGCTGGGTGGCGTTGAGCCGCGACGATGAAGCGATGCTGGCGTTGTGCTCGCTGCTGGGGCTGGAAGTGCGGCCGGCCAGCGATCCGTTCTAGTCTAACGGACTAGAACGGATCACGGGATTCGCTTCGCGAAACCCGTGCGAGCGGTGCCACCTATCCCCGCGGCTTCGCCGCGCCCCCTTAACAAAAGGGGGCTTTCCTCCATCAGGTGCATCGCGGATTGCAAGCCTGTCCGGCCCGGGTCAATCGGAATTGTCCTGCTCGCCGCGCGCCTGTGCGCGGGCATTGGCGATCACCGCCTTCAGCAGTTCGCGGTCGGTATGCCGCGAGATCGGGCGTGCGCCAAAGGCGATGGCCTGCTCGCGCAGCGGCGCCGGCACGTCGTAGTGCGCGCCGCTGAGCTTGTTCTGGAAGGCGCGGCGGGGAATGCCCAGCCGCGCCGCCATCGCATGCAGTTCCGGCAGCGTGTCGGCCATCAGGTGCGCCCAGCGCTGCTCGCGCCATAGCTGGACGGCATCGTCGATGTAGACCGCCACCGGCGCGCTCAGGCGTCCTTCGGCGCCGGCGCGGCGGCGTCGTCACCTTCCGCGGCCGGGGCGTCGGCTGCCTCGCCTTCTTCCTCGTCCTCGGCCGCGCCGGTGTCCTCGAACTCCGACACCAGCATGGTCAGGTATTCCTCCGGCGTCTTGCCTTCGTCAGCGGCCAGGTCGTCGATCATCTGCTGCAGCTGCTCGGAATATTCCACGCTGACCTTCTTGCCTTCCTTCTCCTGCAGGCCGGCCAGGTGCTTGAGCATGGCCAGCATCGGCACCGGGTTGTCGGCATTGCCCATGGTCTGGCCGCCGATCGACAGCAGCCACTCGCCGCCGTCCTGCAGGCCGATCGCCGCCACCACGCGCTGCTCCTCGTCGAGCATCACCGCGTGGTTGACCACCGGGCGGTCGCGGTCGAGGCGGAGGAACGGGCGCTTGGGCTGGCGCTTCTTGCGCTGGTCGCGCTTGGCCTTGGAATTGCGGGACATCGGCGGAACTCGTTTTCGGATGGACCGCCATTCTACGGCCAGTGCCGGGATGCCTTTGGTCATGCTTGACTACAGCTGTCGACAGGGTTAGCGTGTCTACAAACGTAGACAGGAGCGTGGCGCATGTCCCGCAAGACCATTGGCGACCAGGAACTGGCGCTGCTGCAGTTTGTCGACAGCGAGGGGGATGCCTCCGCCAGCGAGGTGGCGAGCGCGTTCGGCGAGCCACGCGGGCTCGCCCGCTCCACCGTGCTGACCATGCTCGAACGCCTGCGTGGCAAGGGCTATCTGCGCCGCCGCCAGGCCGGCGGCGTCTACCGCTATGCCAGCGCCGCGCAGCCGGACGAGGTGGTGCGCTCGGCGGTGGGGCAGTTCGTGGAGAAGACCCTGCAGGGGTCGGTGTCGCCGTTCGTGGCGTGGATGTCCGAGCGCCGCGACGTCAGCGACGACGAACTGGCCGAACTGGAGGCGCTGGTCGCCTCGTTGCAGTCGCGTCGACAGGAGCGCTGACATGGACACCCTGCTCGAACTGATGCAGGCGGGCCTGGGGCGTCTGGCCTGGGCGACGTTGCAGTCCTTGCCGCTGGGCGCGCTGGTGTGGGCGCTGTGCCGCTGGTTGCCGCGGCTGGGCGCGAACGCACGCTGCTGGTTGTGGTGGCTGGTCTCGCTGCAGCTGGTCCTCGGCCTGTGCTGGCCGAGCCCGCTGAAGCTGGCGCTGTTGCCGGCAACCGATGCCGCGCCGGTGGTGGCGCTGGCGCCGCAGCTGCCGATGTCGATGCCTGCCGATGGCCCGGTGGAGGTTGCCGCGCCGATGCCCGCCGCCACGCCGATCGCATTGGCGCGCGGCCAAAGGAAGGCCAGGAAGACGCCAGGCGCCAACATGCCGATGGCGGCATAGGCGGCCAGGCCGATCTCGACCAGAGAAGAGGTCGCGCCGATCGTCAGCCACACGGCCACCGCCGCAAAGCCCACCATCGACAGCCGTGAAACCAGCAGACTAGCCCTGTCGCTCAGGTCCGGCTTGAGCGGCATGACCACGTTGCGGCTGAAGATCGATCCCGCCGTCAGCAGCAGCACCGAACCCGGCACCAGCGCCAGCAGACAGGCGGTCCCGGCCAGCAGGCCGATCATCCACGCCGGATAGGCGTCGGACACGAACTGCAGCAGGGCGGCGTTGACGTCTCCGCCCGGCGGAGACACCCCCGCCAGCAAGGCGCCGAAAGATCGGAAGAGCGTCGTGTNNCGCGCCGATGCCCGCCGCCACCTTCGCGGTTCCCGCGCCCGCAGCGCCGACGATGGTCACGGGGCGTGCGCCGATCTGGATGGCCTGGACGCTGTGGCTGGCCTGGCTGGCGGGTGTGCTGGCGATGGCGATGCGCAGCCTCGCCGACCTGCGCGTCACCCGGGCGCGACTGCGCGCCAGCCATGCCGATCTTCCGCCCGCGCTGGCCGCGCAGTATCGCGACCTCACCGCGCGCCTTGGCCTGCGGCACGCCCCGGCCCTGCGCCTGGGCGAAGGC
>DJAN01000294.1 GCA_002429615.1 Lysobacteraceae bacterium UBA6001 | reverse complement strand
GCCGGCACGTTGAGCGACAGCCGCAGCGCGCTGGCCGCGCCGATCGGCCCGTTGAACGCCGCGTCGAAATTCCCCGGCCGGTAGCCGCCGAAACTCTGCGGCGCGTCGACCAGCAGGCTTTCCGAATGGATCAGGCCGTCATCCAGCGCCATCGCATACAGGAACGGCTTGAGTGTGGAGCCCGGCGAGCGCCACGCGCGCACCATGTCCACGTAACCCTGGCGGCGCGTGTCGGTGAAGGCGACCGAGCCGACATAGGCGCGCGCCTCCAGGGTCTGGTTGTCGACCACCAGCAGCGCCGCCGAGGTGCGCTCGGGCAGCTGCGAGAAATAGCTGGCGACGCGCTCTTCCAGCGTGCGCTGCAACTGCGCGTCCAGCGTGCTGGTGATGCGCGCCTGCCCCGGCTGCGCCGCCCGCAGGCGTTCGGCCAGCAAGGCGGCATGCAGCGGCGGCTGCAGCGCGCGCGCCACCACCGGCTCGATGCGCGCATCGGCCACTTCCGCCTGCGTCCACACGCCGAGCGTGGCCATGCGGTCGAGCACCTTGTCGCGTGCGGCACGCGCGCGCTCCGGATGACGATCGGGCCGCAACGCGCTGGGCGACTGCGGCAGCACCGCCAGCAACGCCGCCTCGGCATGCGACAGCCGCGCCGCCGGCTTGCCGAGATACGCCCAGCTTGCCGCCTCCACGCCCTCGATGGTGCCGCCATACGGCGCACGCTCCAGGTACAGCTGCAGGATCTGCGCCTTGCTCAGGCGGGTCTCCAGCTGCAGCGCGCGCAGCATCTGCTTGAGCTTGCCCCATGGCGTGCGCGTATGCGGGTCGAGGATGCGCGCGACCTGCATGGTCAGCGTGGAGCCACCGGAAACGATGTGCCCGGCACGCAACCATTGCCCGCCCGCGCGCAGCAGCGCCCACGGATTGATGCCGGGATGCTGGTAGAAACGCCGGTCCTCGTAATTCAGCAGCGCCTGCAGATACAGCGGCGAGACACTGGCCGGCGTGGCCGGATAGCGCCACACCCCCTCGCGGTCGGCGAACGCGCGCAACGGCGTGCCGTCGGCGGCCACCACCAGGGTGGAGACATCCGGCGTGGTCGGCAGCGGCGGCGGGAACAGCAGATCGAGCAGCAGCAGCAACGCCAGCAGCGCGGCCACGCCCCAGCGCAGCCAGATCCAGCGGAAGCGGCGCGGGCGGAGGGCGGTGGCGGGCGACGGCTCGTGCATGCAAGCGCAATCACGGGCGCCGGCATGCTGCCGGCGCCCGCATCGTTTACGGCTGCACCACCGTCATCGTCTCCGGCGCGACACGACCGATGCCGCGCAGTGCCGGCCGGTACATGTCCTCGACGATCGACGGCGGCACCTGGTAGGTGCCCGGGGTGACCGCGCGCACCAGGTAGAACACGCGCGCGGCATCGCCGCCGGAGAGCTTAAGCGCGGCGACGTAGCGGTCGTCGCGGAACTCCTCGTGGCGCACCTCGGCGGCATCGCCGCGGTCGTTGATCTGGATGCCGTCGACCACCACGTCGGCCCACTGCGAGGCGTCGCCGAGGTTGAAGTTCTCGATCTCCAGGCCGGCCGGCAGCAGGTCGGTGAGCAGCGCGTCGGGCATGTCGGTCTTGGCGGTGATGCGCACCTGCACGATCAGCGCCTCGCCTTCCTTCAACGGACCCGGCTTCCAGGGCTTGCCGTCGGTGCCATACCAGCTGCGCTCGACCAGGATCTGGCTGCTGTCCGCCGCCGGTGGCTGGCGCGGGATGCCGGCCACTTCCACGCTGGCGTACATCGGCGCCTCGCCTTCGGGCAGGAAACGCACGCCCTGCGCGAGCGCGGCACCATCGAAACCATGGCCGAACACACGGGCCGGCGCGACCGCCTCGCTGGCGCCCCCGATCTCCAGCGTGCCGGAGACGGTGCGGCTGTTGTCGGCGGCCAGCGCCTTGCCCAGCCGTGCCAGCGCGACCTGCTCCTGCGTGCTCAGCCACAGGTTGCCATGGCCATTGCCGCGCCGCGCTTCCAGCGCCTGGCCCAGCGGCACGGTGCGCGCATCGTAGGCCGGCTTGGACAGGCCGCGCTCGTGCACCAGCGCCATCATCAGCGCGTCATCGCGGATCGCGGTGCCGTAGTCGCCGAACCAGCCGGAATTCTCGTCGCGGCCCTTGGCGAAGCCCTCGGCAATGGCCGCCTCGCCGCGCTTGCGGTCGCCCTGCAGCGACAGCGCCACGCCCAGGTGCACCAGCGCCAGGCCGGTGGCAGCCTTGCCGCGGTCGTTGTCGTACAGCGCGCGCAGCGTCCCCAGCGGCGCGCGGTTGACGCGGGCCAGCACGTAGCCCGACCACGCCTGGTTGGCGAAGCGCAGGCTCTCGCGGCGGTCGTAGCCGTAGAACGCATTGCCGCCGCTGAGCAGGTCCTCGCTCAGGCGGTTGAGCGTCTTCTGCAGCACGTTATCGGGCACCGCGAAGCCGGCATCCTTGGCGTCGAGCAGGAACTCGGCGATGTACGGGGTGAGCCACGGGTTGCTGTAGTCGTCGTCACCGCCCCACATCGAGAAATGGCCGCTGCCGATCTGCATCGAGGCCAGCCGGCCCAGCGCGCCTTCCATGCGCTCGCGGCGCTTGGCCGCGTCCAGGCCGGTAACGCCGAGCATCCTGGCGGTGGCGTCGTCGAGCATCAGCGCGGCGTAGCCCTTGCTGGTGGTCTGCTCGGCGCAGCCGTAGGGATATTCGAGCGCGCCCTTCAGCGCGGCGGCGAAGGGAATCGGCGGCAACGCGCTGACCACCATGCGCGCGTCGATCGATTCGCCCATCAAGCCTTCCGCGTCACTGGCGCCCAGCGTCACCGGCGCCAGCGGATCGAGCACGATCGTGCGCGAGCGCAGCACCTGTGGCCACGCCGCGCGCACCGGCAGGTCGTAATGGCGGTCGGCCTGGAAGCCGTTGCCGCCCACGCGGACCCGCACGTTGGCCACGCTGTGGCCCTCGCGTGCGGTGAGCGGGAAGCTCAGGGTCTGCTTGGCCTCGGCGGCCAGCTGCACGCGCCGCGTGTTCTCGCCGATCGCCAGCGGCCCCTGCCCGTCCACGCGCACGTCGAACGTCCCCGGCTTGCCGGTGAAGTTCTGCACGTCCACCGTGACCGTGCTGCGGTCGCCCGGAGCCATCACCCGCGGCATCGAGGCTTCGGCCAGGATCGGCGCGCGCACCAGGGTCTCGACATCGCGGTTGCCGTAGCGGTCGTCGGCATACACCAGCGCCGATACCCGCAGCGTGCCGTTGAAATCCGGCACCGGCAGCTGCAGGCGCGCGTTGCCCTTGGCATCGAGCTTCACCGAGCCGGAGAACAGGTCCACGGTCTGCACGCGCGCGGTCGGGCGGCGTGCCTGCGGCAATGCTTCCAGCGCCATGTCGCCACCGAAGCGCAGGCGGCCGGTGCTGCCGTCGAAGCTCTCGATCACCCGCCCGTAGACGTCATATGCGTCCACGCCGAAACGGCGCTGGGCGAAGAAGTGCGCATTGGCATCCGGCACCGGGAAACGGGTGATGTTGAGGATGCCCACGTCCACCGCCGAGACGGTGACGTGCGCCTCGCGGCCGGCCAGTTCCGGCACGCTCACCTGCACCGGCAGCGGCTGCTCCGGCCGCATCTGCTTCGGCGCGACCAGGCCCACGGCGACGCGGCGCGTCTTGCGGTCCATCGGCACATGCGCCACGCCGACCGCGCGCGCCGGGGTGATCTTGCTCGCGGCGCTGCCACCGCGGAACACCAGCGCAGTGATGTAGACGTCGTGGCGCTCCCAGTCGGCAGTGACCGGAATCTCGAACGTGCTGCCCGCCTTGACCTGGATGTCCTGCACGTACAGCGGCTTGTCGCTTTCCACGATCAGCACGCCGCGCCCGGCGTGCGGCGGGGTCAGGGTGACCTTGAGCGTGTCGCCGGCGCGGTAGCTGGTCTTGTCCAGCGCCAGCTTGACCTTATCCGGACGGGCGTCCAGGCCACGGTTGTCATCATTCCAGCTCCAGCCGGCGCGGAACGGATAGCGCATCGTCAGGCCGGTGGACGGGTCGAACACGTCGATGCGGTACTCGCCCCACTCCACCGGGAAATCGAACTTGGTGGTGTCGGTGCCGACATCCAGCTTCACCGTCTGCTTGTTCTCGAAGCGGCGGGTGAAGTCGTAGTCCCAGGTGTCATCGCGGAACTGCCAGTGGTAGTCGCGCAGCTCGCGCACCAGGGTGACGTTGAGGCCCTTGACCGGGCGCGGCTTGCCATCGGCGCCGACCCGGGTGAGTTCGAAGCGCGCGTTGCCGTTGGCGTCGGCGCCTTCCTTGTCGTCGAACAACGGACGTACCGCGACCAGCGCATCGGCCGGCCACATCACTTTCTTCAGCGTCCGGCTGACGGTGCGCCCGCCGGTCTCGTAGACGCTGCCGGAGAGCACCGCGGCGATCGGCGTGACCGGCTTGGCTTCGGCCGGCAGCGGGATGTCCTGTGCGAGCTTGCCATCAGCGCCGAGCTCGGCATCGATGACGTCGTTGGCTTCCTTCGGCAGCGCCACGGTCGGGTCGCCGAAGAACCAGCCAGGCAGCGCCTCCAGCGGATGCTGCTCCACCGCCACCGCGAGCTTGGCGGTGAAGCGGTTGCCGGCGGCCGGCGCGCCATACAGGTAGGCGCCCTCGGCCTGCAGCTTGAGCGGCTCGCCCGGCTTGATCACCGCCTGCGCGCTGTCCAGCGTGAGCTTCATGCGCTCGGGCAGGAATTCCTCGATGCGGATGGTCAGGCCCTGGATGGCCTCGGCGCTACCGGGATCGGTACGGAATTCCAGCTGCCAGCGCCCGGTCGGCGCGTCCTCGGGAATGCGCTGGGTGAACTCGACATAGCCCTGCTCGCCCGGCTGCAGGCGGGCTTCGCGGAAGGTCTTGCCGTCGGGCTGCTTGAGCCGCAGGAACAGCGGCTGCGCCTTGCTGTCCTTGCCCGGCTGCACCGGCCGGCCATCGTTGTCGCGCAGCAGCGCCGACACGCGCACGGTTTCACCGGGGCGATAAAGGTCGCGGCCGGACCAGGCGAACACGTCGAACCAGGCGTTCTCGCGCCCGGCCACGGCGAACTCGCTCAGGTCCAGTGCCGGCTGGTTGAAAGGCAGCAGCGACAGGTCCTGGCCGCTGCGCGCCACCAGCACCTGGCCGGCATCGAGCTTGTAGTTGAGCAGCGCATTGCCATTGGCGTCGGTGGCGCCCTTGAGCACGGTCTCGCCCTTGCCGTCGATCACCCGCAGCTCGACCTTGGCCAGCGGATCGCCATTGGCGAGCGAGGCGGTGTGCACGAACAGCTGCGACTTGTACGCGCGCGCATGCAGGCCGATGTCGGACAGGGTGAAGAACACGGTGTCGTAGCTGTCGCTGAACTTGCCCGGCTGGCGCAGCACGGCGAAATACAGGCCCGGGGCCTGCAGTTCCTTGATGTCCTGGATCGGCAAGTAGGTCAGCGCGCGCTGGTTCTTCTTGCCGGTGAGCACGAAGCGGTTGACGTAGACCGGATCGGCGAGCTTGGCCAGCGGCGTGTTGCCGCCGTAGCTGCGGTCCAGCTCCCAGCCGCTGCGGTGACCGCCGCGCTGGTACTGGCTGAAGAACGCCGGCATCGCATCCTCGCGCACGCGCATGAACTCCACGTCCACTTCCGGCACGTTGACCGACACCACCGGCAGGCCACGGCTTTCGCGTGCCGGCAGCACGCTGCCCTGCGAGGCGAAACCGGCGGCGGGCTTGAGGTCGGCGGCGAACACCGCCTGCGTGATCGGCTTGCCCAGGCGGGTGCCGTCGACGGCGAGCAGGTCGCCGGAGACGGTCAGCGTGTAGTCCTTGCCGGCCTCGATGTACGGATAGCGCAGCGTCTTGCCATCGTCGGAGAGCGACCAGCTGCTGTCGTCGTTGCCGACGTCGTGCTGGAAGCGGATGAGCTTGTCGAAGTCCTGCGTGCCGACCAGCGGCTGGGTGAACTCCAGCGCCAGCGACAGGCCGTCGTCATCGTCGTCGGGATAGGCGCGCAGCAGGGCGAAGCCGGTGACCGGGGCCGCCTGGCCCTGGATCGCCTCGCCGCTGGCGGCGGGCAGCTGACCGGTTTCGTTGCGCTTGCAGCCGGCCAGCGCGAACAGCAGCGCCAGCACCAGCATGACCGAGATTCCCCCGAACACCCCGCGGAACCGACGGCTCCGCTCCTTCCCCGCACCGACGCGCATCGCTTTCGCTCCATGAAAAGCCGTGCCCAGTATAGGTCGCGGGCGGTGGCAGCTGGATGTCGGGAAGCGCTTTCTTTTGTGGGGAGGGGGATGCCGGCCGGGAGTACTTCGTTTTGTGGGAGGGGCTTCGGCTCCGACGCTTTCGGCCTGCGGTGGGGCTCCTGCGAACCGACAACCTGCGGTCGCGGCTGAAGCCGCTCCTACATTGGCTGCGGTAGGGCTCCTGCGAGCTGACCACCTACGGTCGCGGCTGAAGCCGCTCCTACATTGGCTGCGGCGGGGCTCCTGCGAGCTGATCGCCTGCGGTCGCGGCTGAAGCCGCTCCTACCTCAGGGGACGCGACGCCGCAGCCCCGCCACCAGCGCCCACGCCAGCGATACGCCCAGCGCGACCACCACCACCGCACTGAAGCCCAGCCACGCCGCGCCGCGGTCGCCATGGAAGTTCAGCGCCACGTTCCCCGCCAGCAGCATCGACACCGGCAACCAGGCCAGCGCGGCCACCAGCGTCATCGTCGCCCACAGGCGTTGCCGGGTGCGCGGCCGCGCCGCCAGCCAGCCCGCCAGCGCCGGTGCGAACAGGATCGAGGCACCCAGCAGATTGCCCAGCGGAATGCCGCCGGGCAATTCCGCGCCCAGCCAGTCGCTGCCGGAGACCAGCGCCGCCAGCGCGAGCGGCGCCCACCCCAAGGCGGCGCCGATGCCGAACGCTCGTTTCAATGACATGCCGGAACTGGCTCGCGCGCGAAAGCATTCACCTTAGCACCGGCACCCGCGATCAGAAGCTGTCGCCAGGCACCCGCACCCAGCCTTCCATCAGCACGCGCGCGTTGCGGCTCATCACCGCCTTGGTGACCACCCACTGGCCGTCCACCTGCGCCGCTTCCGCGCCCACGCGCAGCGTGCCGGACGGGTGCCCGAAGCGCACCGCGCTGCGTTCGCCGCCGCCGGCCGCCAGATTCACCAGCGTGCCGGGAATCGCCGCGGCGGTACCGATGGCGACTGCCGCCGTACCCATCATCGCGTGGTGCAGCTTGCCCATCGACATCGCGCGCACGCGCAGGTCGATGTCCTCGGTGGCGACCTGCTTGCCGCTGGACGCGACATACGCCGCCGCCGGCGCGACGAACGCCACCTTCGGCGTGTGCTGGCGCTTGGCCGCTTCATCGGGGTGCGCGATCAGCCCCATCTTCACCGCGCCGTGCGCGCGGATGGTCTCGAAGCGCGCCAGCGCGGCGGCGTCGCCGTTGATCGCTTCCTGCAGCTCGCTGCCGGTGTAACCCAGCGCGGCGGCGTCGAGGAAGATGGTCGGGATGCCGGCGTTGATCAGCGTGGCCTGGAAGCTGCCCACGCCGGGCACGTCGAGCGTATCCACCACATGCCCGGTCGGGAACATCGCCCCGCCCTCCTCGCCGTCGTCTGCCGGATCGAGAAACTCCAGCTGCACCTCGGCCGCCGGGAAGGTCACGCCATCCAGCTCGAAGTCGCCGGTTTCCTGCACCTGGCCGTCGCGCATCGGCACATGCGCGACGATGGTCTTGCCGATGTTCTCCTGCCAGATGCGCACGGTGGCCATACCATCGCGCGGCACCCTGGCCGCATCGAGCAGCCCGGCGGCGATCGCGAACGGCCCGACCGCGGCGGACAGGTTGCCGCAGTTGCCACTCCAGTCGACAAAGTCGCTGTCGATGGCGACCTGGCCGAACAGGTAGTCCACGTCATGCCCGGCACGTTCGCTGCGCGAGACGATCACCGTCTTGCTGGTACTCGACGTCGCCCCGCCCATGCCATCGATCTGCTTGGCATACGGATCGGGGCTGCCGATCACCCGCTGCAGCAGCGCATCGCGCGCCTTGCCAGGCACGCGCGCACGCGCGGGCAGGTCTTCCAGGCGGAAGAACACGCCCTTGCTGGTGCCACCGCGCAGGTAGGTGGCGGGGATGCGGATCTGCGGGACGGACGACATGGGCGTTCCTGTGGCGTGGCTCAGGGGTTGTCGGGAATCTCGGGTTCAACCAGCTGGGCCAGCAGGGTCAGCGACTCCTGCCAGCCGAGGTAGCAGAACTCGACCGGAATCTGCGCGGGGATGCCTTCCTGGACGATGTCCAGTTCGGTGCCGCAGGCGACCGTGCGCAGCTTCACGGCGGTGATCATTTCGCCGGGCATGTTCGGATCGTCGAAGGTATCGGTGTGGCGGATCAGTTCGCCCGGCACCAGTTCCAGGTAGGTACCGCCGAACGCATGGCTCGATCCGGTACCCAGGTTGGTGAAGGACATGCGGTAGCGGCCGCCTACGCGCGCGTCGATCTCGTGCACCTTGCCGGTGAAGCCATGCGGCGGCAGCCACTTGGCCATCGCGTCCGGGTCGAGGAAGGCGCGGTAGATGCGCTCGGCGGGGGCGCGCAGCACGCGATGCAGGCGGACGGTACCGGTCTTGTCGGGGCTCATGGTCGATCTCCTGGTCAGGGCAAGCGGCGCGCGCAGCATCGCACGCGCCTCATGACACCGACGAGCGAATCAGGCCGCTTTCGACGCATCGAGGAAATCCTGGGCGAAGCGCTGCAGCACGCCGCCCGCCTCGTAGATCGACACTTCCTCGTCGCTGTCCAGGCGGCAGGTCACCGGCACTTCGACGCGGCTGCCGTCGGCGCGGTGCACCACCAGCGTCAGGTCGGCACGCGGGCGGCGCGGGCCGATGACGTCATAGGTCTCCGTGCCGTCCAGGCCCAGCGTGTTGCGGTCGGTACCCGGCTTGAACTCCAGCGGCAGCACGCCCATGCCGATCAGGTTGGTGCGGTGGATGCGCTCGAAGCCTTCGGCCACGATCGCCTCCACGCCGGCCAGGCGCACGCCCTTGGCGGCCCAGTCGCGCGAGGAGCCCTGCCCGTAGTCGGCACCGGCGATGATGATCAGCGGCTGCTTGCGCGCCATGTAGGTCTCGATGGCTTCCCACATGCGCATCACCCGCCCTTCCGGCTCCACTCGCGCCAGCGAGCCCTGCTTCACCTCGCCATCGGGGGTGCGCACCATCTCGTTGAACAGCTTCGGGTTGGCGAAGGTGGCGCGTTGCGCGGTGAGGTGGTCGCCGCGGTGCGTGGCGTAGGAGTTGAAGTCCTCTTCGGGCACGCCCATGTGCGCGAGGTATTCGCCAGCCGCGCTGTTGGCCATGATCGCGTTGGAAGGCGACAGGTGATCGGTGGTGATGTTGTCGCCGAGCAGCGCCAGCGGACGCATGCCCTTGAGCGTGCGCGCGCCAGCCAGTGCGCCCTCCCAGTACGGCGGGCGGCGGATGTAGGTGCTCTGCGGGCGCCAGTCGTACAGCGGCGCCACGCGCGCGGCATGGCCGCCGTGGCGGGCGAACATCGGCGTGTAGACCTGGCGGAACTGCTCGGGCTTCACCGCCGCGCGCACCACCGCGTCGATCTCCTCGTCGCTCGGCCACAGGTCCTTCAGGCGGATTTCCTTGCCATCGACCACCGCGAGCACATCCTTCTCGATATCGAAACGGATGGTGCCGGCGATGGCGTAGGCCACCACCAGCGGCGGCGAGGCCAGGAACGCCTGCTTGGCATAGGGATGGATGCGGCCGTCGAAGTTGCGGTTGCCGGAGAGCACGGCGGTCGCGTACAGGTCGCGCTCGATGATCTCCTGCTGGATCGCCGGCTCCAGCGCGCCGGACATGCCGTTACACGTGGTGCAGGCGAAAGCGACCACGCCGAAGCCCAGCTGTTCCAGCTCGTGCGTGAGCCCGGCTTCTTCCAGGTACAGCGCAACAGCGCGCGAGCCCGGTGCCAGCGAAGTCTTCACCCACGGCTTGCGATGCAGGCCGAGGCGGTTCGCATTGCGCGCCAGCAGACCGGCGGCGATGACGTTGCGCGGGTTGGAGGTGTTGGTGCAGCTGGTGATCGCGGCGATGATCACCGCGCCATCCGGCATCAGCCCCTGCGCTTCCTGCTTACGCGCCTGCTCCAGCCCGGTGGCGATGCCGCGCTGTGCCAGGTCGCTCGTCGCCACGCGCGCATGCGGGTTCGACGGACCGGCCATGTTGCGCACCACGCTGGACAGGTCGAAGTGCAGCGTGCGCTCGTACTGCGCGGCCTTCAGGTCATCCGCCCACAGACCGGTGGCCTTGGCATAGGTTTCCACCAGCTGGATCTGCGCTTCCTCGCGGCCGGTCAGGCGCAGGTAGTCCAGCGTCTGCGCGTCGATGAAGAACATCGCCGCGGTCGCGCCGTATTCCGGGCACATGTTGGAGATGGTCGCGCGGTCGCCGATGGTCAGCGCCGCGGCGCCCTCGCCGAAGAATTCGAGATACGCGCCGACCACCTTCTGCTTACGCAGGAATTCGGTGAGCGCCAGCACGATGTCGGTGCAGGTGATGCCCGGCTGCGGGCGGCCACTGAGCTCCACGCCCACGATATCCGGCAGACGCATCCACGAGGCGCGGCCGAGCATCACGTTCTCCGCTTCCAGCCCGCCGACGCCGATGGCGATCACGCCCAGCGCATCGACATGCGGCGTATGGCTGTCGGTACCCACGCAGGTATCCGGGAAGGCGACGCCGTCCTGCTGGTAGATCACCGGCGACATCTTCTCCAGGTTGATCTGGTGCATGATCCCGTTACCCGGCGGAATCACGTCCACGTTCTCGAACGCCAGCTTGGTCCAGTCGATGAAGTGGAAACGGTCCTCGTTGCGACGATCCTCGATGGCGCGGTTCCTGGCGAACGCATCGGGCATGTAGCCGCCGCATTCCACCGCCAGCGAGTGGTCCACGATCAGCTGCACCGGCACCACCGGGTTGACCTTGGCCGGGTCACCGCCGGCATCGGCGATGGCGTCGCGCAGGCCGGCCAGGTCCACCAGCGCGGTCTGGCCGAGGATGTCGTGGCACACCACGCGCGCGGGGAACCACGGGAAATCCAGGTCGCGGCGGCGCTCGATCAGCTGGCGCAGCGAGGCTTCCAGCGTGGCCGGGTCGCAGCGACGCACCAGGTTCTCGGCGAGCACGCGCGAGGTGTACGGCAGGCCGGCGTAGGCGCCGGGGGCGATGGCGTCGACCGCGGCGCGGGCGTCGAAATAGTCGAGCCCGGTGCCGGGGAGCGGTTTGCGGTGATGAGTGTTCATGGTCGGCTGCGCGATGCGTGGCGAGTGGTGCGTCCTGCGGAGGCGTTCTATGGGGGCGTTCTGTGGGAACGCCGCGGCGGCGGCACGCGGCCGCCGCCGGGCGGATCAGCCGCGCTTGTCCAGCGTCACGAACTCGCGGTCTTCCGGGCCGGTGTAGTTCGCCGACGGGCGGATGATCTTGCCGTCGATGCGCTGCTCGATGACGTGCGCGCTCCAGCCGGCGGTGCGTGCGATCACGAACAGCGGGGTGAACATCGCGGTCGGCACGCCCATCATGTGGTAGCTCACTGCGCTGAACCAATCCAGGTTCGGGAACATCTTCTTGATGTCCCACATCACCGTCTCCAGGCGCTCGGCGATGTCGTACATCTTCATGTGCTTCTCTTCGGCCGACAGCTGGCGCGCGACTTCCTTGATGACCTTGTTGCGCGGATCGGACACGGTGTAGACCGGGTGGCCGAAACCGATCACCACTTCCTTGCGCTCCACGCGCGCCTTGATGTCTTCCTCGGCCTCATCCGGGGTCTCGTAGCGCTTCTGCACTTCGAAGGCCACTTCGTTGGCGCCGCCGTGCTTGGGGCCACGCAGCGCGCCGATGCCGCCGGCGATGCAGCTGTACATGTCGCTGCCGGTGCCGGCGATGACGCGGCAGGTGAACGTGGAGGCGTTGAACTCATGCTCGGCGTAGAGGATCAGGCTGGTGTGCATCGCCTGCACCCACGATTCGCGCGGCTTCTCGCCATGCAGCAGGTGCAGGAAGTGGCCACCGATGGAGTCGTCGTCGGTCTCCACGTCGATGCGCACGCCGTTGTGGCTGAAGTGGTACCAGTACAGCAGCATCGAGCCGAGGCAGGCCATCAGCTTGTCGGCGATGTCGCGCGCGCCCGGGTGGTTGTGGTCGTCCTTCTCCGGCTGCACGCAGCCGAGCACGGACACGCCGGTACGCATCACGTCCATCGGGTGGGCCGAGGGCGGCAGCGTTTCCAGCGCGTCCTGCACCGCGGCGGGGATGCCGCGCAGCGCCTTGAGCTTGCGCTTGTAGAACGCCAGCTCGGCGCGGTTCGGCAGCTTGCCGTGCACCAGCAGGTAGGCGATCTCCTCGAACTCGCTGGTGTTGGCCAGGTCGAGGATGTCGTAGCCGCGGTAATGCAGGTCGTTGCCGCTGCGGCCGACGGTGCACAGCGCGGTGTTGCCGGCGGCGGTGCCGGACAGGGCAACGGACTTCTTCGGCTTGAAGCCGGGGGCGGTGGTGGCTTGCTCGGACATGTCGGTACTCCCGGGAATGCGTGCTTGCGGAATGAGGGGAACGGCGGGCGCGGCGCTTCAGCCGGCCTTGCCGCTGAACAGCGCGTCCAGGCGCTGCTCGAAGGCGTGGTAGCCGATGCGCTCGTACAGCTCCTCGCGCGTCTGCATGGTGTCGACCACGTTGCGCTGGTGGCCGTCGCGGCGGATCGCCGTGTAGATGTTCTCGGCGGCCTTGTTGGCGGCGCGGAACGCGGACAGCGGAAACAGCTGGATCGCCACGCCGGCCGAAGCCAGTTCGTCGCGGCTGAACAGCGGGGTCTTGCCGAACTCGGTGATGTTGGCCAGCACCGGCACCTTCACCGCGTCGACGAACTTGCGGTACGTCTCCAGGTCGTAGGCGGCCTCGGCAAAGATGCCGTCGGCGCCGGCTTCCACGCAGGCGATGGCGCGTTCGATCGCCGCGTCCACGCCGTCCACCTGGATGGCATCCGTGCGCGCGATCAGGAAGAAGTCCGCATCGGTCTTGGCGTCGGCGGCGGCCTTCACCCGGTCCACCATCTCGTCCTTGGACACGATTTCCTTGCCCGGGCGATGCCCGCAGCGCTTGGCGCCGACCTGGTCCTCGATATGGCAGGCGGCCGCGCCGGCCTTGATCAGCGACTTGATGGTGCGCTCGATGTTGAACGCGCTGGGACCGAAGCCGGTGTCGATATCGACCAACAGCGGCAGGTCGCACACGTCGGTGATGCGGCGCACGTCGATCAGCACGTCTTCCAGCGTGTTGATGCCCAGGTCCGGCAGGCCCAGCGAGCCGGCCGCCACGCCACCGCCGGACAGGTAGATCGCCTGGTAGCCGGCACGCTTGGCCAGCAGCGCGTGGTTGGCGTTGAGGGCGCCGATGACCTGCAGCGGGGACTCGGCGGCCAGGGCGGCGCGGAAGCGGGCGCCGGCGGAAGAAACGCTCATGGAGGAACTCCTGGTGACGGGCGGCGGCCCCGGCGGGACCGTTTCGCGATGGCGTGCAATCTGGCACCATCAGTCCGGTTGATCAATCTTGATTCAATAAATCAACCTGTCAGCCATGCCCACCTCCGACAACGAACTGGTCACCGCCGCCGAGGCCTGCCGCCTGCTGGGCATCAGCACCGCCACGCTGTACGCCTATGTGAGCCGGGGCCTGCTGAGTTCGCGCCCCGGTCCGGACCACCGCAGCCGGGTGTACCTGCGCGCGGATGTCGACCGGCTGGCCCAGCGCAAGCGGGCGGGCCGAGGGGCCGCGCGCGGCGCGGCGCAGAGCCTGGACCGCGGGCTGCCGGTGCTGGAAACCCGCATCTCGCTGATCCGCCCTGACTCGCCCTACTACCGCGGGCAGTCGGCGGTGGCGGCGGTGCGC
>DJAN01000296.1 GCA_002429615.1 Lysobacteraceae bacterium UBA6001 | reverse complement strand
GAAGCCGCTCCTACAGGTGGGGTGGCTACGCTACGCCCCGCCCCACTGCAGGCCTATCGCGAGAACGACCAGGACTGCATCCGGCCATCGCGATACGGCATCACGCCGTGGAACGGGCGCGGATCGCCGTCGAATACCAGCGGCAGGAAATGCCGGTCGCCCTCCCACATCGGCAGCTCGTGCAGCCGATCCAGCGGGACCCACTCCAACGTGCCTTCCGGATTGGCGGCCAGGGTTTCCCCCTGATAGCGGTCGATCACGAACACGAAACCCAGCCAGTCCTCGCCGTGCTTGCCGAAACCCGGCCAGCTCACGGTGCCGCGCAGCCGCATCGACTCGCACTCGATGCCGGCCTCCTCGCGCAGTTCGCGGCGCATGCCGGCCATGACGTCCTCTTCCGGCTCGACCTTCCCGCCCAGGCCGTTGTACTTGCCCAGGTGGTGGTCACCCGGACGGGCATTGCGATGGATCATCAGGACCTGGCTGCCATCGGCGGACAGCACGTAGCCCAGGGTGGCGACGATGGGGGTGTAAGGCATGTGCGGGGAAACCGGCGAAAGACCGCGAGTATGACCGATACCCGCGACGCGGTTGCCGCGTCCGGACGTCTCAGCCCGCCTGCAGGGCCGGCAGGCCGGGCGCGACCGGGCGCAGCCGGGCCACGCCGTGGCCACGCTCTGCCAGGTATTCCAGCCACTTGCCGAGGAAGGTGTTCATCCGCATGCGGTGGTTGATCAGCTCGTCCGGCGGCGGGTAGAGGCCCATCACGTCCTGCCAGCGGCGGCCGACGTAGCAATGCGTGGTCTCGGCCTGGCGGGCATCGCGATAGACCCGGACATAGGCCGAGGGGTCCGGCTCGCCGGTCACCGGGTCGCACAGGTCGTAGGTGAGGCGCAGCTCGACCGTGTAAGGGTGGCGTTCCAGCACTTCCAGGCGCAGGTCCAGGCCGTCGCCGACGCTGGACAGGTAACTGCCGGCGGCCAGGTCGGCCGGGGCGAACAGCCGGGTCAGGTGGACATAGTTCTCCGCATACAGGCCCATCAGCCAGCCGAAACGGCTCAGCCGGGGGATGCGTTCGTGGCGGGCGTGGACGTGCTGCATGGGGCCGATCCTACACGCTGCGCCGCAGCAGCGGCAGCATTGAAAAGCGGCCGCCGCGCCCCTATCTTGAAGGCTCCCCGACGCCCTCCCCGCCCGGCCCGCGCTAGAACATCTCGCGCTGCAGGCCGAAGGTGGTCAGCACCTTGCTGGAAATCTCCTCGATCGAGGTATGCGTGGTGCTCAGCGTCGGGATTCGCTCCATCTGGAACATCTGCTCGGCGGCCGCGACCTCGCGCCTGCAGGTTTCCGGCGCGCAGTAGCGCGAGTTCGGGCGACGCTCCTGGCGGATCTGCTGCAAACGCTCCGGGTCGATGGTCAGGCCGAACAGCTTGCGCCGGTAGGCACGCAGCCGCGGCGGCAGTCGGTCGGACTCCAGGTCCTCGTCGGTCAGCGGGTAGTTCGCCGCCTTCACCCCGTAATGCAGGGCCAGATAGATGCAGGTGGGCGTCTTGCCGGCGCGCGACACCGCCACCAGGATCACGTCCGCCTCGTCGTAGTCCAGCGCCACGCCATCGTCGTGGCTCAGGGCGAAGTTCATCGCGTTGATGCGGCGGTGGTAGGTCTCGAAATCGACCATGCCGTGCGCCCGGCCAACCCGCGAGTGGCGCGGACTGTTGAGCTCGCGCTCCAGCGGTTCGATGAAGGGCGCGAACACGTCCAGCATCAGCGCCCCGCTCTCGGCCAGGATCAGGCTCAGCTGCGGGTCCACGCAGGAGTTCACCACGATCGGGCGCACCTGGTAGCGCTCACCGGCGGTCACGATCCGCTGGCAGGCTTCGCGCGCCTTGTCTGGATCGTCGATGAACGAAAGGCGATCGGTGACGAAGCTGAAACCGGTGAACTGCGTGAGCAGGCTATGCCCAATGGTTTCAGCGGTGATACCGGTTCCATCGGACACATAGAACACCGGCCGGGACGTGGACATGGGCTTCACTCGCGGTATGGAACGGGTTTGTCGCAGTTGCGCAACCTTGTGCGGGGTTGCTTGCGCACTGCATCATAGTGGCTTCTTCCTACGGACGCGGCCATGCAGCCCGCTCGGGCGATGGCCATACGGAGCATCGCGCTTGAACGAGAATATCCTGTGGTTGCATGAGCTGCGCCTGGCCGATCTGGCCCGCGTGGGTGGCAAGAACTCCTCGCTGGGCGAGATGATCGGCAATCTCGCCGGCCTGGGCGTTTCGGTCCCCGGCGGCTACGCCACCACCGCCGAAGCCTTCAAGGCGTTCATCGCGCACAACGACCTCTCTAAGCGCATCTTCGACAAGCTGGCCACGCTGGACGTCGAGGATGTCGGCGCCCTGACCGTGGCGGGCGGTGAGATCCGCGGCTGGGTCATCGACGCGCCGCTGCAGCCGGACCTGGACAAGGACATCCGCGCGGCCTACGCCAAGCTCTGCGCCGAGAATGGCGGCGGCGACATCGCCGTGGCCGTGCGCTCCTCGGCCACCGCCGAGGACCTGCCGGACGCCTCCTTCGCCGGCCAGCAGGAGACCTTCCTCAACGTGACCGGCGCCGACGATGTCGTGCACAAGGTCAAGGAAGTCTTCGCCAGCCTCTACAACGACCGCGCCATCGCCTACCGCGTGCACCACGGCTTCAAGCACGAGGACGTGTTCCTGTCCGCCGGCGTGCAGCTGATGGTGCGCTCGGACGTCGGCGCCTCCGGCGTGCTGTTCACCCTGGACACCGAGTCCGGCTTCCGCGACGTGGTGTTCGTCACCGCCAGCCTGGGCCTGGGCGAGATGGTCGTGCAGGGCGCGGTCAACCCGGACGAGTTCTACGTCTACAAGCCCACCCTGCAGGCCGGCAAGCCGGCGATCCTGCGCCGCACGCTCGGCAGCAAGGCGGTGCGCATGGTGTATTCGGACAAGCCCGGCGAGCGCGTGCGCATCGAGGACACGCCGGTCGAGCTGCGCGGCAAATTCTCCATCAGCGATGCGGACGTGCAGGAACTGTCCAAGCAGGCGCTGGTGATCGAAAAGCACTACGGCCGCCCGATGGACATCGAGTGGGCCAAGGACGGTGTCAGCGGCAAGCTGTTCATCGTGCAGGCACGCCCGGAAACGGTGAAGTCGCGCAGCCATGCCACGCAGATCGAACGCTATGCGCTGTCGCAGCGCGGCGAGGTGCTGGCCGAGGGCCGCGCGATCGGTCAGAAGATCGGTGCCGGCGTCGCCCGCGTGGTGCGCTCGCTCGACGACATGAGCCGCGTGCAGCCGGGTGACGTGCTGGTGGCCGACATGACCGACCCGGACTGGGAGCCGGTGATGAAGCGCGCCAGCGCCATCGTCACCAACCGCGGCGGCCGCACCTGCCACGCGGCGATCATCGCCCGCGAACTGGGCGTGCCGGCGGTGGTGGGTACCGGCAACGCGCTGGAACTGATCAAGGACGGCGCCGAAGTCACGGTGAGCTGCGCCGAAGGCGACACCGGCTACATCTATGCCGGCAAGCTGGATTTCGAGCGCACCACCACGGACCTGGGCAACATGCCGCCGGCGCCGCTGAAGATCATGATGAACGTCGCCAACCCGGAGCGTGCGTTCGATTTCGGCCAGCTGCCGAATGCGGGCATCGGCCTGGCACGCCTGGAGATGATCATCGCCAGCCACATCGGCATCCATCCGAACGCGCTGCTGGAATACGACAAGCAGGACGCGGAGACGAAGAAGAAGATCGACGCCAAGATCGCCGGTTACGGCGACCCGGTGGACTTCTACGTCAACCGTCTGGTCGAAGGCATCGCCACGCTGACCGCCTCGGTGGCACCGAACACGGTGATCGTGCGCCTGTCGGACTTCAAGTCCAACGAGTACGCCAACCTGATCGGCGGCAACCGCTACGAGCCGCATGAAGAGAACCCGATGATCGGCTTCCGCGGCGCCAGCCGTTATGTCGATCCGTCCTTCTCTGCCGCGTTCGCGCTGGAATGCCGCGCGGTGCTGAAGGTGCGCAACGAGATGGGCCTGGACAACCTCTGGGTGATGATCCCGTTCGTGCGCACGCTGGAAGAAGGCCGCAAGGTGCTGGAGGTGCTGGAGAAGAACGGCCTCAAGCAGGGCGAGAACGGCCTGAAGATCATCATGATGTGCGAGGTTCCCTCCAACGCGCTGCTCGCCGACGAGTTCCTGGAAATCTTCGACGGCTTCTCCATCGGCTCCAACGACCTAACCCAGCTGTCGCTCGGCCTGGATCGCGACTCCTCGATCGTCGCGCACCTGTTCGACGAGCGGAACCCGGCGGTGAAGAAGCTGCTGTCGATGGCGATCAAGGCCGCGCGCGCCAAGGGCAAGTATGTCGGCATCTGCGGCCAGGGCCCGTCCGACCACCCGGACCTGGCCGAATGGCTGATGCAAGAAGGCATCGAGTCGGTGTCGCTCAATCCGGACACCGTCGTCGACACCTGGCTGCGCCTGGCCAAGCTGAAGGCCGCCACGGCCTGACATCACGTTGATCCACGGGCCGCTACATTGGTCCCACGCAAGCCCCGCTCTGCGGGGCTTCGTGTTTTTCGCGACAGGAGAATATGCACGATGACCCAGGCCGCCCCCGCTGCCCCGACTTCCCTCGATCCCCTCGCGCCCACGTCGTGGCTGCATGGCGTGAACTGGCAACACCTGCTGGAGACCTATGGCGTCCCGGCATTCGCGGCACTCGTCGTGCTGCTGGTCGGGCTGTGGCTGGCCAAGCGCATTTCCAATCTCGTGCCGATCGCCACCGGCCGCGTCGGTGCCGACCCGATGCTGGGCAACTTCCTGCGCAACGTGGCCTACGTGGCCGCTTTGGTGATCGTGGTGGTGGTGGCGATCGCCACGCTGGGTGTGCCGGTCTCGCCGCTGCTCGCCGTGCTCGGTACCGCCGGTCTGGCGGTGGGCCTGGCCTTGAAGGATTCGCTGTCCAACATCGCCTCGGGGGTGATGCTGGTGACGCTGCGGCCGTTCCACGTCGGTGACGTGGTGACGGTGGCCGGGCAAACCGGCACGGTCGAATCAGTGCGCATCTTCCAGACCGTGCTCAACGGCGCGGACCTGCAGCGCTTCACCATTCCCAACAACCTCATCACCGCCGCGCCGATCATCAACCTCACCGCGCAGCCGAACCGCCGTGTCGAACTGGTGGTGGGCATTGGCTATGAAGACGACATCGCGCAGGCGCGCGAGATCGTCATGGGGCTGATGAAGGCCGATGCGCGCGTGCTGCAGCAGCCGGCCGCCGACGTGGTGGTCTACGAGCTGGCGACGAACTCGGTCAACCTCGGCATCCGCTGCTTCGTCAAGGCCGGCGACTGGTTCGGGGTGAAGGTCACGCTGCTGGAGCAGATCAAGCTGGCCTTCGACAAGGCCGGGATCAATATTCCCTATCCGCAGCAGGACATGCATCTGTACCTGCATGGCGGCGATGGCAAGCAGATCGACCTCAAGGCGCTGGTGCGCGATGTGCCGCAGGGCGGCTGAGGGGGCGATGGGTCGCGGCTGAAGCCGCTCCTACAGGGGCGGCATCACGTGGCGACGGGTGCGGGATGACCCGCGTGGCGACGGCTTATGCGTCGCCCGGAGGGCCGGCCAGTTCGCCCATGAAACGGCGGTAGTGGCGCAGCTCGTCGATCGAATCGTGCACGTCGCTCAGTGCGGTGTGGTTGGAGGTCTTGGCCACGCCCGCCAGCACCTGCGGCGACCAGCGCCGCGCCAGCTCCTTGATCGTTGACACGTCGAGGTTGCGGTAGTGGAAGTAGCGCTCCAGGCGCGGCATCTGCCGGTGCAGGAAACGACGGTCCTGGCAGATCGAGTTGCCGCACATCGGCGAAGCACCCGCACCGATCCACTGCTGCAGGAATGCGATGGTCTGCGCCTCGGCCTGGCCCAGCGTGACGTCGCTTTCCACTACGCGCTGCCACAGGCCGGAACGACGATGCTGGTTGCGGTTCCACTCGTCCATCGCTTCCAGCGTGGCCAGCGGATGCGCGATGGCGTATTCGGGACCTTCGGCGAGCACGTTGAGCTGGGCATCGGTGACCACGGTGGCGATCTCGATGATCGAATCGTGATCCGTATCCAGCCCGGTCATCTCCAGATCGATCCAGATCAACCGGTCATTGCCCGCCGTGATTGCCGCCATGTCCCTTCCGTGCAGTTACATAATGAGAACTGCATCATACCCCGCAAGCTGACGTCGCCGTCCAGCACCCGGCTCAGAGCGGCGGTTTGCCGCGTTTGGCGCGAAAGTAATTGGTAAGCCGGCGTCCCGATTCTTCGGCCAGCACGCCGCCCTCGACCACCACGCGGTGGTTGTGGCGCGGGTCGGCGAGCAGGTCGAACACACTGCCGGCCGCACCGGTCTTCGGATCGGCCGCGGCATAGACCACGCGGGCCACGCGCGCATGCACGATCGCCATCGCGCACATCGCGCACGGCTCAAGCGTCACGTAGAGCGTGCAGCCGACCAGACGATGGTTGCGCAGCCGCTTGCCGCCTTCGCGCATCGCCATGATTTCCGCGTGCGCACTCGGGTCGTGGCTGGCGATGTTGTAGTTCCATCCATCGCCCAGGCGTTCGCCGTCGGCGCCCACCAGGATGGCGCCGACCGGAATCTCGTCGAAGTCGCGTTCGGCGCGTTCGGCCAGGATCAGCGCCTCGCGCATCCAGTACGCGTCGGCCGCCGCATCCCCCGGCGGATGCAGGACAGCGCTCAACCGCCCTCCTGCCGGCGCACGAACGCCTCGAAGGCCGCCAACGTCGCCTCGCTGACATGATGCTCGATGCCCTCGGCGTCGCGGCGCGCGGTATCGATATCCACGCCCAGCGCGAGCAGGAAGCGCTCCACGGTCTGGTGGCGCTGCCGGCATTCGGCCGCCAGCGCCTCGCCGGCCGGGGTCAGGAACGCGCCGCGATACGGGCGCTGGATCACCCAGCCGTCGCGCACCAGGCGCTTGAGCATCTTCGCCACGGTCGGCTGGGCGACGCCCATGCGGGTGGCGATGTCGACCTGCCGTGCCTCGCCGCCGTCGACCAGCAGGTCGGAGATCAGCTCGACATAGTCCTCCACCAGCTCGGTGCGGTGGGCTTCGCGCACCTGGCGGAAACGCTCCATGTGAACGTGTGCGTCCACCAGGGCGGGCGTGCTGTCGGCGGCTTTTTCGGTCTTGCCCATTCAAAGGTCCTGCGCGCGGCGATCCGCCGCCCCGCTATTTTGCGGCACGCGGCCTATGATGACGATTGAAATTGCCAATGCTCAACGATATAGCAATTGCTATATGATGCGACCATACCCGCCCCGGCCTGCCCGATGCCCCAGGATGCCGCCCCGTTGAAACCCCGCTGGCCCTCGGCCGCGCCGAGCCTGGGCGAGATGCATCGCAGCGTGCCGGTGCCAAGCGGCGGCCGCTGGTGGTATCGCCTGTTCGCCTTCCTCGGCCCGGGCTACATGGTGTCGGTCGGCTACATGGATCCGGGCAACTGGGCCACCGACATCGCCGGCGGCTCCCACTTCGGCTACCTGCTGCTCTCGGTGATCCTGCTGTCGAACGTGATGGCGATCGTGCTGCAGGCGCTGTCCGCGCGGCTGGGCATCGGCAGCGGCATGGACCTGGCGCAGGCCTGCCGCGCGCACTATGCCAAGCCGGTGAATCTCGGCCTATGGGCGATCTGCGAAGCAGCGATCATCGCCTGCGACCTCGCCGAGGTGATCGGCACCGCCATCGCGCTGAAACTGCTGTTCGGCATCCCGCTGCTGTGGGGCGCGGTGATCACCGCGGTGGACGTGGTGCTGGTGCTGTACCTGATGAACCGCGGCTTCCGCGCGCTGGAGGCCTTTGTCGTCGCGCTGCTGGCGATCATCTTCGCCTGCTTCGCGGTGCAGATCGTGCTTGCCGCCCCGCCGGTGGCCGAGGTGCTGGGCGGCTTCATTCCGCGTGCGCAGGTGGTCACCGATCCGAAGGCGCTGTACATCGCCATCGGCATCCTCGGTGCCACGGTGATGCCGCACAACCTCTACCTGCACTCCTCCATCGTGCAGACCCGGGCCTTCCCGCGTACCGACGAGGGCCGCCGCTCGGCGCTGCGCTGGGCGGTGACCGACAGCACGCTGGCGCTGATGCTGGCGCTGTGCATCAACGCGGCGATCCTGATCCTTGCGGCGGCGGTGTTCCATGCCAACGGCCGCTTCGACGTGCAGGAGATCGAGCAGGCCTACGAGTTGCTCGCGCCGATGCTGGGCGTCGGCCTGGCCTCGACCCTGTTCGCCGTCGCGTTGCTGGCCTCCGGCATCAATTCGACCGTCACCGCCACGCTGGCCGGGCAGATCGTGATGGAAGGCTTCCTGCACCTGCGGCTCAAGCCGTGGATGCGCCGCCTGCTGACCCGCGGCATCGCCATCGTGCCGGTGGTCGTGGTGACCGCGCTGTACGGCGATGAAGGCACGGCGCGGCTGCTGGTGCTGAGCCAGGTGATCCTATCGATGCAGCTGCCCTTCGCGGTGGTGCCGCTGGTGCGCTTCGTCTCCGACCGCAAGCTGATGGGTGCGCTGGTCGCACCGCGCTGGCTGGTGCGCATCGCCTGGGCCATGGCCGCGCTGATCATAGCGCTCAACCTCAAGCTGCTGACCGACACGTTCCTGCACTGAGCCGGCGCGCCCCGCTACAGTATTCCGGTCCTTGACCCACCCGGCCGGAGTTTCACAGATGCCCACTCCCCTGCCCGCCGATGCCCTGCTGCGCCATCGCGACGGGCACCATGCCCGGGTGACCTACGTCGAACTGTTCTTCGACCTGGTCTACGTGTTCGCAGTGACCCAGGTCAGTCACCTGCTGCTGCACCATCTCGATCCGCTCGGCGCGTTGCAGACGCTGATCGTCTGGTTCGCGGTGTGGCTTGGCTGGCAGTACACCTGCTGGGCCAGCAACTGGTTCGACCCGGACAAACCCGCGATCCGCGGGCTGATGTTCGTGATGATGCTGCTGGCGATGCTGATGGCCGCGGCGATCCCGGAGGCCTTCGGCGAACGCGCGCTGGTGTTCGCCGGCAGCTACGTGGCGATCCAGTTCGGGCGCACGGTCTACCTGCGCTGGCTGCTGCGGGGCGGGCATGCCCTGGCGCCGAACTACAGCCGCATGGTCGGCTGGCTGGGCATTGCCGCGGTGTTCTGGATCGCTGGTGCGCTGGCGCCGTCGCTGCCGTGGCGGATGGGGCTGTGGATCGTCGCCATCCTGTGCGAATACGGCTCGCCGATGTTCGGCTTCGCCCTGCCGGTGCTGGGTCGCTCCCGCACCGCCGAATGGACCATCGAAGGCGGCCACCTGGCGGAGCGCTGCCAGCTGTTCGTGATCGTGGCGCTCGGCGAGACCCTGCTCGCCAGCGGTGCGACCCTGGCCGACAGCACGCAGTGGCGGCCCGACGTGCTGTCCGCGCTGGCGGCGACCTTCCTGGGCACACTGGCGCTGTGGTGGTTGTACTTCGGCACCTCCAGCGACGCGGCCACGCGGCGGATCACCCATTCCGATGATCCCGGGCGCCTGGGCGCCCAGTTCCACTACGTCCACGCGATCCTGGTGGCCGGCATCATCGTCAATGCGGTCGGCAACGACCTGGTGCTGGCACACCCGCACGGGCATCCCGATGCCGGGCAGATCGGCGCCTTGCTGGCAGGCCCCGCGATCTACCTGCTCGGCAGCGCGGTATACAAGCGCGTGGTATACGGCCGATGGCCTCGTTCGCACCTGCTGGCCGCGCTGCTGCTGGTGGTCACCGCGCCGTGGACGTCGCGTTTCGAGCTACTGACGCTGGGTTGGTTCACCACCGTGCTGCTGGCGATGACAGGCCTATGGGAGATGCGCTCCGCGAGAAAGCAGGCCCAGCCAACGCGTGCATGAGTGCTTGAACCGGCCGACAGCTGTCAGCCCGGCGGCATGCGTTCGAACACCGTCAGCGATGCCGACTGGGCATCCCAATCCAGCGCGGCGGCGTGGTAGGTCAGCACCTGCGGCGTGAAACGCTCCGGCATGTCCAGGCTGCCCGCATGCACCGCGATGAGATCGGGCATCGCGACGAAGCGAAGGAACACCGGACAGCCGCAAGCCGGGCAGAAACCGTGGCGCTTGATCCGCCCACTGTCACCCGCGACATCCCACCACGTCGCTTCGCCGGCCAACGTCATCTCGGCGCGACCGGCGAAGGTCAGGTAGGAGCCATGGCCGGTGCCGCTACGTCGTTGGCAATCACGGCACTGGCAGTGGTTCTGGAAGATCGGCGCCTGCGGGATCTCGTAACGCAGCGCGCCGCATGCGCAGCCGCCGCTATAGAGCGCGCTCATCGCAACCTCCCGCGTCAGGCGGCCTTGGGCTTGGCGAACACATCCATGCCCTGCCCGGTTTCCAGCAGCGACTTCAGGCTCGACAGCACGATCGGCCAGCCCTGCTGGATGCCCTTGGCCATGCCGCTGCCGGCGTCCAGTTCGCTGTGGGTGACCGTGAGCCGCACCATGTCCTCGTAAGGCACGATGTCGAAGGCGACGCGGCTGTAGGCCTCCGGATCCTCCGCCTGCGACGCGTTGGCCCAGGTAATCACCAGCCGCGACGGCGGCGAATGCTCCACCACCTTGCCGACAAGCTGCACCGTGCGCTGCGCGTCGTCGCGTACATGCTGCCAATCGGCGCCGGGCTGCCAGTTGGACACATTCTCGTGGCCCCAATAACGGCGCGCGATCTCCGGCCGGGTAATGGCCTCGAACACCTTCTCCGGCGTGGAACGGATATAGGTGACGTAGACGAAACTGATCTTCTCGGAGTTCATGGTCACGTTCCTTCGAGTTCCTGTTTCAGGTCATGCAGCAGGCTCAGGCGCTGCTGTTCGAATTTACGCACCCACCGTTCGTAGACCTCATGCAGCGGCACGGGGTTGATGAAATGCAGCTTCTCGCGGCCGCGGCGCACCGTGCTCACCAGGTGAGCGTCTTCGAGGATTCCGATGTGCTGGGTCACCGACTGCCGCGCCATGTCCAGGTGCTCGCACAGCTGACCGAGGGTCTGGCCATTGCGCTCGCACAGCAGGTCCAGCACGTGGCGGCGGGTGGGATCTCCCAGTGCCTTGAAAACCTTGTCGGCGTCCATTCGATGCGGTGGTGGGTGGGACGGACTATAGGCAGGCAAATGCCTGCATGTCAAGCGGCCTGGCTGGTTTACACGATCCATGGCGACGTCGGACAGCTTGTCGATAACTCACGCCCGCTTCTGGCCGAGAGCGGATGCCGAGATCGATCAGGCGCACGCTCGGGTGCTAACGTCGGCTTCCGACCCAAAGCGGACACTCGCCACACCCGGCAAACATCGAGATTACGTGGTGATGCTTGGCCGACAAACTCCCCTTCACCACCAATGCCAATGAAGACAGGTCGAGATCGAACAGAGTGGCTAAACGAGTACCAGGGATTCAAGAAATACTTGAATCAATGTGTCATGTGCCAAGGGACGGGATATGACCCCGTCAAAATTGAGTCCAAGGAGGGGAAGCACTTCAAGATCAAGGCTATGGAGTACTTCCATCCGTTGACGGTGAACGAGATTGGGCTCTGTCCAGATTGCGCAGAGCGATTTCAAGGCGAGACGTAGGTGTCCGCGCTTGGCCGGAAGCAGTCGTGGGGTTGATCGAGCCGCCAGGCCGGGTACCGGCGTACTGTTGCGACCCTCTGTGAGCTCAACTCAGGAACTAGGAGCGATATGACAGTGTCGAAGAGTCTCACGTCCTACCTTCTGCTCGTTGGCGCCTGCCAGATCATTGTCGGCGTGCTTGCACTCAACTGGGCTTTGCCGTTGTTCGGAGATCCACCATTCCTTGGAAACGGCCTGGTAAAGGAGTACATCCCGATCAGAGCCGCATTGTCGGATAACGCCTCATTACGTGAAGCACTACCAGCACTCCGGTCAAAGCTTGAATGGCTTTTCGCCCGGCACACCGAGGGCGTTTTGGTCGCCATGTTTCTTGGCGCTACTTCGCTTGCTTTGGGTGGGATCTCGGTGTTAATCGGCATTCGTCCGCTCGTTGCCATGGTCAATCGTCGTGACGAGTAATGTCCGTTTCCGAAAGTGGCCCTTGCCCCCGGCGCAGTAGCCGGCGCACCGCCCTCCGTACACAAGATCAATAGGATCGGCGGAGCTGTGTCAGGCTCAGGAGCAACACCACCGTTTCCAGCCACAAAAAAAATCGGGCCCAGTGTCCCAGGCCCGATTCCTTGAAAGTAAGCCATGTGCCGACCGCCCTACATTTGGAGGTCAGTCCATCGCGGCGCCCTTCCCTATCAACTCACTCCCACTCGATCGTCGCCGGCGGCTTGCCGGAGATGTCGTACACCACGCGCGACACGCCGCGCAGTTCGTTGATGATGCGGTTGCTCACCGTACCCAGGAACTCATACGGCAGGTGCGCCCAGTGCGCGGTCATGAAGTCGATGGTCTCCACCGCACGCAGCGCGATCACCCACTCATAGGCACGCGCGTCACCCACCACGCCCACCGACTTCACCGGCAGGAACACCGCGAACGCCTGGCTGGTCTTGTCGTACAGGTCGGCCTTGCGCAGTTCGTCGATGAAGATCGCATCGGCACGCGCCAGCAGTTCGGCGTACTCCGGCTTCACTTCACCCAGGATGCGCACGCCCAGGCCCGGGCCCGGGAACGGATGGCGGTAGACCATGCTGCGCGGCAGGCCGAGTTCGACGCCAAGGCGGCGCACCTCGTCCTTGAACAGCTCACGCAACGGCTCGACCAGGCCGAGCTTCATGTGCTCCGGCAGGCCACCCACGTTGTGGTGGCTCTTGATGACGTGCGCCTTGCCGGTCTTGCTGCCGGCCGACTCGATCACGTCCGGGTAGATGGTGCCCTGCGCCAGCCACTTGGCGTTCTTCAGCTTGTTCGACTCTTCCTCGAAGATGTCGACGAACAGGTTGCCGATGATCTTGCGCTTGGCTTCCGGGTCGCTGACACCTTCCAGCGCCTTGAAGTAACGGTCCGCCGCGTTGACGCGGATGACCTTCACGCCCATGTGCTCGGCGAACATCGCCATCACCTGGTCGCCTTCCTGCCAGCGCAGCAGGCCGGTGTCGACGAACACGCAGGTCAGCTTCTCGCCGATCGCCTTGTGCAGCAGCGCGGCCACCACCGAGGAATCCACGCCGCCGGACAGGCCGAGGATCACCTCGTCGCTGCCGACCTGCTCGCGCACGCGCGCGATCTGGTCGTCGATGATGTTGGCGGCGGTCCACAGCGTGGCACAGCCGCAGACATCGACCACGAACCGGCGCAGCAGCGCCTGGCCCTGCAGGGTGTGGGTCACTTCCGGGTGGAACTGCACGCCGTACCAGCGCTTGTCCTCGTTGGCGAACGCCGCCACCGGGATGCGGTCGGTGACCGCGGTGATGGTGAAACCGGGGGGCGCCTTCGAGACGTGGTCGCCGTGGCTCATCCACACGTTCAAACGCGGCGCGCCGCCGTGGTCGCTCAGGCCGGAGAACAGCGCATCGGCGTGCACCACCTCGACCTCGGCATGACCAAACTCGCGCTGGTCGGCCGCCTCGGTGGCACCGCCCAGCTGCGCGGCCATGGTCTGCATGCCGTAGCAGATGCCCAGCAGCGGCAGGCCGGAATCGAACACCTGCTGCGGCGCGGCGGGCGCGCCCGGCAGCGTGGTCGACTCGGGACCACCGGACAGGATGATGCCCTTGGCACCGTAGGCGGCGATCTCGGCCGGATCGTGGTCCCACGCCCAGATTTCGCAATAGACACCCAGCTCGCGGATGCGGCGGGCGATCAGCTGCGTGTACTGCGCGCCGAAATCGAGGATGAGGATCTTGTCGTTATGGATGTTGGTCATGGGGCCAGCCACCTTCGGGTTCCTGATACGGAAACGCGCGCCATCTCCAGATCGCGCGCGTCACTTCGATTGCTCAACGACTGCCATCCTGGCGCCACATTTCCGGCTTCGGAAACTCCGGCCCGGCCATCCATGGCCGGGCGTGCGGCGACGCGCGAGGCATGCCTCGCAAACGCGTCGCCTTACCCCGCTCGGTAGTTCGGCGGTTCCTTGGTGATCTGCACGTCGTGGACGTGGCTCTCACGCTGGCCGGCGCCGGTGATCTTCACGAACTTCGGCTTGTTGCGCATCTCTTCGATGGTGGCGCAGCCGACGTAGCCCATGGTCGCGCGCAGGCCACCGATGAGCTGGTGGACGATGCTGCTGACCGGGCCGCGATACGGCACGCGACCTTCGATGCCTTCCGGCACCAGCTTGTCTGCGTCGGAGGCATCCTGGAAGTAGCGGTCCTTGGACCCCTTCTCCATCGCCGCCAGCGAGCCCATGCCGCGGTAGCTCTTGTAGCTGCGGCCCTGGAACAGCTCGACCTCGCCCGGGGCTTCCTCGGTGCCGGCGAACAGGCCACCGATCATCACCGTGGACGCACCGGCGGCCAGCGCCTTGCCGATGTCGCCCGAGTAGCGGATGCCGCCATCGGCGATCAGCGGGATGCGGTCCTGCAGCGCCTCGGCCACCATGTCCACCGCGGTGATCTGCGGCACGCCGACACCGGCGACCACGCGGGTGGTGCAGATCGAACCCGGGCCCACACCGACCTTCACCGCGTCGGCGCCCGCGTCCATCAGCGCCAGCGCGGCATCGCCGGTGACGATGTTGCCGCCGATGACCTGCAGCTGCGGGAAGGTCTTCTTGGCCCAGGCCACGCGATCGAGCACGCCCTGCGAGTGACCGTGGGCGGTATCGACGATGATCACGTCCACGCCGGCGGCGGCCAGCGCCTCGATGCGGCGCTCGGTGTCGCCACCGACGCCGACCGCGGCACCCACCAGCAGGCGGGTCGCGGCATCCTTGGCGGCGTTCGGGTAGTCGGACTTCTTCTGGATGTCCTTCACCGTGATCAGGCCGCGCAGCGCGAAGTCGTCATTGACGACCAGCACCTTCTCGATGCGGTTCTTGTGCAGCAGCCGCAGCACTTCCTCGGAGGCCTCGCCTTCCTTGACCGTGATCAGGCGATCCTTCTTGGTCATGATGTGGCGGACCGGATCGTCGAGTTCGGTCTCGAAGCGCATGTCGCGATGGGTGACGATGCCGACCAGCTGGCCGCCATCCACCACCGGCACGCCGGAGATGTTGCGCGCGCGGGTCAGCGCCAGCACGTCGCGGATGGTGGTTTCCGGCCCGACCGTGATCGGGTCGCGGATGACGCCGGACTCATACTTCTTGACCGAGGCGACTTCCGCCGCCTGCTGCTCCACCGTCAGGTTCTTGTGGATGATGCCGATGCCGCCCATCTGGGCCATGGCGATGGCCAGGCGGGCTTCGGTCACCGTGTCCATCGCGGCCGAGACGATCGGCAGCTTCAGCCGCAGATTGCGCGTCAGCCGGGTTTCCAGGCTGACGTCCTTCGGCAGGACGGTCGAGTGGGCGGGGACGAGCGAAACGTCGTCGTACGTGAGAGCTTCAGCCTGGATGCGCAGCATCGGCGGACCCGAGTGTTCTAGGAGAAGCGCGACATTTTACCCTGAAACACGCGCCGTTGACACCCGTCCACAGCCCTTGCCGATGCAATGCAGCGTTACGTCGCACCCGGCCGGGCGGACGCCGTTCAGCCGGCGGCGTCGGCCGCTTCGAGCGTGTTCTGCATCAGCGTGGCCACGGTCATCGGCCCCACGCCCCCCGGCACCGGGGTGATCCAGCTGGCCCGGGCGGCCGCTGCCTCGAAGCCCACGTCGCCGACCAGGCGCCCATCGTCCAGGCGGTTGATGCCCACGTCGATGACCACCGCGCCCGGCTTGACCCACTCACCCGGGATCAGCCCCGGCCGCCCCACCGCCACCACCAGGATGTCGGCGTTGCGCACCGCGGCCTCCAGCACCTCGGGCGGGGTGAACTTGTGGCAGCTGGTCACGGTGCAGCCGGCGATCAGCAGCTCCAGGCCCATCGGCCGGCCGACATGGTTGCTCACGCCCACGATGGTGGCGTTGCGGCCGCGTACCGGCTGGTCGGTATGGCTGAGCAGGGTCACGATGCCGCGCGGCGTGCACGGGCGCAGGCCGAACTCGCGCAGCGCGAGATGACCCACGTTCTGCGGATGGAAACCGTCCACGTCCTTGCGCGGGTCGATGCGCTGGATCAGCCGGTTCGCGTCCGGGATGCCGGGCAGCGGCAGTTGGATCAGGATGCCGTGGATCTTCGGGTCTGCATTGAGCTGGTCGATCAGACGACTCAGCTCGGCCTCGGTGGTGCCGGCCGGCAGGTCGTAGTCGAACGCTTCGATGCCGACCTTCTCGGCGGCGCGGCGCTTGTTGCGCACGTATACCGCCGACGCCGGATCACCGCCCACCAGCACCACCGCCAGGCCGGGCCGGGACTGGCCGGCGGCCAGGCGTGCATCGACGCGCGCCTGCAACTGGTCCAGCAGCTCCTCGGCAATGCGGCGTCCATCGAGGATGCGGGCCGGGGCGGCAGTGGCGGGCACGGAGGCGGTCATGGGCGGCGGTGTAAAGTCGGGGGCCGCCTATTGTCCCCGATTCCGCCATGAACGACACCACCGCGCTCGAGGCCGCCGCCTTCCGTCGCCTGCTCCAGCACCTCAACCAGGACCGCACGGACGTGCAGAACATCGACCTGATGATCCTCGCCGGGTTCTGCCGCAACTGCCTGGCCGACTGGTACCGCGAGGCGGCCGACGAGGCCGGCGTGGCGATGGACAAGGCGCAGGCACGCGAGGCGATCTACGGCATGCCGTTCGAGGAATGGAAGCGCCTGCACCAGCGTGACGCCACGCCGGAACAGTTGGCCGCGTTCGCCCAGGCGCAGGCGGCCCACCCGAAGGCGTGATCAGCCGGCGTCGCCGTCGACGGTATCGGCCGGCACTTCCTCGGGGTTGAGCGTGCGGCTGCGCCGCTTCGGCGGCGTGAAAGGCGTGGGCTTCGGCACGCCGGGCTGGTTGCCGAACACCATCTTCGCGCCAGCCATCAGGTTGCCACCCGCGATCTCCAGCTCGAAGCGCTCGGCGTCGCGCTTGCGGATCTGCTCGGCGATCACCGCCGCCTCGTCTTCGTCCACGCCCAGCTCGATCAGCGCGGCACTGCCGAACTGCACGGCGGACTCGAAGGTCTCGCGGATCTGGAAGTCGACGCCGGCGTGGATTAACCCCAGCGAATGCTCACGGTCGTAGGAGCGCACCAGCAGGCGCGCCTGCGGGAATTCATCGCGTACCAGCTCAACGATGCGGTCGGTGGCTTCCTTGCGATCGGTGCACACCGCGATGGCGCGCGCGGTGCCGGCGCCGGAAGCGCGCAGCACGTCCAGGCGGGTACCGTCACCGTAATAGATCTTGAAGCCGAACTCCTCGGCGCTGCGGATCATGTCGATGTCGTTGTCGATGATGGTCACGTCCACATCGCGGGCCAGCAGCGACTGGCTGGCGACCTGGCCGAAACGGCCGAAGCCGATCACCAGCACGCTGGCATTCTGTCCTTCGGCCGTCTCCACCCCTTCCAGCGAGGGCTTGGCCGGCGGAGTCAGGCGATGCTGCAGCAGCACGAACAACGGCGTCAGCGCCATCGACAACACCACGATGGCGGTGAGGCTGGCATTGACCCGCGCTTCGATCACGCCGGCGGCGGCGGCGGCACCGAACAGCACGAAGGCGAACTCGCCGCCCTGCGCCATCAGCACGCCGCGATCCAGCGCCTGGCGGTGATCGCTGCCGGTCACGCGCGCCACCGCGTAAATGCAGGCCGCCTTGCCCAGCATCAGCGTGAGCACGCCCAGCGCGATGAAGCGCCAGTCCTGCAGCACTACCGACACATCCAGCGCCATGCCCACGCCGAGGAAGAACAGGCCGAGCAAGATGCCGCGGAACGGTTCGATATCCGCCTCGATCTGGTGGCGGAAGGTGGATTCGGACAACAGCACGCCGGCCAGGAACGCCCCCATCGCCATCGACAGGCCACCCAACTGCATCATCAGCGCCGCGCCCAGCACCACCAGCAGCGCGGCGGCGGTCATCACCTCGCGCGCACCGGCCTGGGCCAGGATGCGGAACAGCGGATTGAGCAGCCAGCGCCCCGCCGCGAGCAGGCCGACGATGCAGCCGGCGCCGATGGCGATCGCCTTCCAGCGTTCGGCCGGGGCGACCTCCATGCCGGCCGGCGCCATCAGCGCCACGATCGCCAGCAGCGGCACGATCAGCAGGTCCTCGAACAACAGGATCGAGACGATCTTCTGCCCCGCGGGCAAGGTCAGATCACCGCGCTCGGACAACAGCTGCATGACCACCGCGGTCGAGGTCAGCACGAAGCCGGCCGCACCGATGAATGCCACCGGCGCGCGCAGGCCGAGCACGTACATTCCCAGCAAGGTGAGGCCAGCGGCGCAGACCGCGATCTGCAGCGTGCCCAGCCCGAAAATCTCGTGGCGCAGGCTCCACAGGTGCGAGGGCCGCATTTCCAGGCCGATGACGAACAGGAACATCACCACGCCCAGTTCGGCGACGTGCAGGATGGACTGCGGGTCGTCGAACCAGCCCAGCCCGAACGGGCCGATGGCCAGACCCGCCGCCAGGTAGCCGAGCACCGAGCCCAGGCCGAGCTTGCGGAAGATCGGAATGACCACGACCGCCGCGCCTAGCAGCGCGACGACATTGACCAGCTGGTGGGTATCGGCGGGAGCACTCATGCCCGGATTCTAGCCTGCCCTCGCCCGCCCGCCGCCCGATTGCGCACATCCATGCCATCGGCGGAAACGCGGAAGGCGGCGCTCGCGCGCCGCCTTCCTGGCAGGACCCGGGGTGGCCGCGGTCAGGCGGCCGCACCCTCCAGCGCGGCACGCAGCGCGTCACGCGCCGGGCCACGCAGCTTTTCATGTTCCAGCGCGAAGTGGATCGTCGCTTCGATCAGTCCCAGGTGACCACCGCAGTCGAAACGGCGGCCCTGGAAACGATAGGCGTCGACGCGCTCGGTCTTGAGCAGTTCGGCGATCGCGTCGGTCAGCTGGATCTCGCCACCGGCGCCCGGCTTGACGTTCTCCAGCAGGTCGAAGATGCGCGAGCTGAGCACGTAACGGCCGACGACGGCCAGGTTGCTCGGCGCGACTTCCGGCTTCGGCTTCTCGACGATGGCGTTGATGCGGCCGCGGCTGCCATCGAACGCATCGGTCGCCACGATGCCGTAGCTGGCGGTCTTCTCGTGCGGCACGTCTTCCACGGCGATCACGCTGCCGCCGGTCTGTTCGGCGACATCAGCCATCTGCTTGAGCGCGCCCGGGCCGCGGTTCCACATCAGGTCGTCGGGCAGCAGCACGGCGAACGGCTCGTCGCCGACGATCGGCTTGGCGCACAGCACCGCATGGCCCAGGCCCAGCGCCTCGGTCTGGGTGACGAACACCGCACGCACGCCCTTCGGCAACACGTGGCGCACCAGCTCCAGCTGCTCGTTCTTGCCGGCGCGCTCGAGCTTCTGTTCCAGCTCGTAGGCCTTGTCGAAATAGTCCGCCACCGCATGCTTGTAGCGGTTGGTGACGAAGATCAGGGTGTCGCAACCCGCTTCGATGGCCTCGTCGACCGCGTACTGGATCAGCGGCCGATCGATGATCGGCAGCATTTCCTTGGGAACCGTCTTGGTCGCCGGCAGGAACCGGGTGCCTAGACCAGCCACCGGGAATACGGCCTTGCGGATGCGCCTGTTCATCAAATTCTTCTGACCTCGCGTGCGGGGAAAGGAACTACGGTGGCGGAGCGCTCGCCTGCCATGTTGCGCGCCGCCGAGAAGTCGGGCATGAAATTGCCGAGGATCGCCTCCATGGCGTCCATATCGTACCGGTCCACGGCCTCGCGCAGCCGGGCCACGTGCTGCAGCACCTGGTCCTGCGGGAACTGCCGCGCATCGGCCTCCAGGATCTTCGGATGCAGGGTCGGCCGGTAATTCTCGTCGGCGTAGAACAGCGTCTCGTGCAGCTTCTCGCCCGGACGCAGGCCGGTATAGACGATCGCGATCTCCTGCCCCGGCTGCTTGCCGGCCAGGCGCACCATCTGTTCGGCCAGCAGGCGGATCGGCACCGGCTCGCCCATGTCCAGCGTGTAGATGGCGCCATGCGAGGCCGAAGCGGCCGCCTGCACGATCAGCTGGCAGGCTTCGGGGATGGTCATGAAATAGCGGGTCACGTCCGGGTGCGTCACCGTGACCGGGCCACCCTGGCGGATCTGCTCGCGGAACAGCGGCACCACGCTGCCGGCCGAATCCAGCACGTTGCCGAAACGCACGGTGACGAAGCGGGTGGTCGCGTTGCGCGCATCCAGGCTCTGGCAGACCATCTCCGCGTAGCGCTTGGTGGCGCCGAGCACGTTGACCGGCTCGACCGCCTTGTCGGTGGAGATGAAGAGGAAGGTGCTCACGCCGGCCTGCACGCAGCTGGTGGCCACGTTGTGGGTCGCCAGCACGTTGTTGCGCACGGCCTCGCGCAGCTGGCCTTCCAGCAGCGGCACCTGCTTGTAGGCGGCGGCATGGAACACGGCGTCGGGCGTGGCGCTCTCCAGCGCGTAACGCATCACCGCCGGATCGCCGCAGTCACCCAGCACGCGCAGCACCTCCACGTCGGGGAACAGGCGGCGCAGGTCCGAGTCGATGGTCAGCAGGGCCAGCTCGTCGACTTCCAGCAGCACGATGCGCCGCGCGCCATGACGCGAGACCTGGCGGCAGACTTCCGAGCCGATGGAACCACCGGCACCGGTGACCAGCACGGTCTTGCCGGTGAGCCAGCTGCGCACCAGCTTCCAGTCCGGCACCACCGGCTTGCGGTTGAGCAGGTCCTCGATCGCCACTTCGCGCAGTTCGCCCGGCAGCGAGCGCCCTTCCAGCACGTTGGTGAGCTTGGGCACCATGCGGAACGGCAGGCCGGTGCTTTCGCAGATCGCCACCACGCGCTGCAGGCCGGGCGCATCCAGCGAGGGGATGGCGATGATGATCAGCTTGGCCGCGGTCTCGCGCGCGATCGACGGCGCATTGGCGATCGAACCGAGCACCGGCAGGCCCTGGATCTTGGCGCCGTGCAGCTGGCTCGCATCGTCGAGGAAACCGACCGGCAGGAACGCGCCGGTACGGCGCAGGTCGCGCACCAGCGCCTCGGCGGCGCGGCCGGCGCCCAGGATTAGCACGCGCTGGTTGACGTCGGCCGAGTGCGCGATCTGGTAGTCGCGCCAGGCGCGATACAGCAGGCGCGGCGTGCCCAGCAGCGCCGACAGCGCGAACGGGTACACCACCAGCACCGACATCGGCACGCCCTGGAAGCGGTCCACGGCCAATGCCAGGACGATCGCCACCATGCCCAGGAAGCTGGCCTTGAAGATGTTCCAGAGGTCCGGAACGCTGGCGAAGCGCCACAGTCCGCGATACAGGCCGACGCGCCAGAACACGATGCCCTGTGCCAGCAGGACGATGGCGGTGCGCCAGTCCCACATCGGCAGCTCGGGCGAGTCGCGCAACATGGAATATCGGCCCGCATGCAGCAGCTGCCAGCAGATCCACACCATCAGCAGGTCGTGGAAGACGACCGCCACTTTGGGCATGGATCGGGTGAAACGGTCACGCCAAGAGGTCATGTATCGATCCATCAGTTATCGCGCAATCCCTTGCGCAGGAGGAGCCAGAACGTCGATGCCAGAACCAGCCAGACGATCGATCCAGCAGCCTCCCACCTCGGCTGCAGTTCTTGCAGACAGAAGAATAAGGCAATCGCGATACCGCTGAAAACCGCGTACCCGAGAGTGACCCGGGTATGGCCGAAGCGCCGCGCCAGCCGCTGGTAGACGTGCTGTGCGTGCGGCTCCCACCAACGCTGGCCGGAGAGCATGCGGGCAGTCAACGTGAAGCCTGCGTCTACAAGGAAGGTACCCAGCGGCAACCACAGCGACCACGGGCTGAGGCCGGCGACCAGACCGAGCCCGAACAGCACCGCCAGCGCGAAACCCAGCCCGCCACTGCCACCATCACCAAGAAAGATGCGCGCACGCGGGAAGTTGAACGGCAGGAAACCCAGGCAGGCTGCCGCCAGCACCCACCCCAACCCCGACAGCGGGGCCGGCAACACCAGCGCATAGGCCAGTGCCGCCAGGGCGGCCTGGGTCACTGCCAGGCCGTTGATGCCGTCCATGAAGTTCCAGACGTTGATCAGGCCGACGGCGAACAACGCGCCCAGCACGCCGAGCCAGGCCTGTCCGCTCAGCTGCCACACCGCCCATCCCCAACCCATCGCCGCCAGCAGGTGCACCAGCAGCCGCCAGCGCGCCGGCAATGGGCAATGGTCATCCCACCAGCCTATGCCGGCGACCAGCATCAGGCCGGCGGCCGCCATCGCGATCTCGATGCCCTGCGCAGGCCATGCCCACATCGCCCAGGGCGCGATCAGGAGCAGCACGCCGGCGATGGCCATGCCGCCACCGCGCGGGGTCGCCACCTGATGGCTGCGACGCTCACCCGGCTGATCAAGCAGTTGCCGACGCAGCGCGTAGCCGCGCGCGGCCCAGGTGCCGAGCGCCGACAACGCGCACGCAATGGCGCAACCGGCCCACAGGTCAATCATGGTTCCCTCTTCCGTCCATGCCCTTGCGTGACGCGCTTGGCGCCACGGCTACCCCATTCCCGGCACGGTAACGCAGCCGTCGACCGCCGCCATGTCAGACCACGGCGTAATTCAGCAACGGTTTGACCGTGCCCCACTCCTTGCAGCTCGGGCATTGCCAGTGGTGGGTCTTGGCCCCGAACCCGCATCGCGTGCAGCGGTAGCTGGGATTGCGCACCAGCAGCTGGTCGGTGATGTGCTTGAGGTCATGCAGGGTGGACTGCGGATCGCTGCCTTCGGCCAGCGTCAGGTCGATCAGCGCCGCCTCGCCACGCACCGACGGACGGTCCTTGAGCTGGCGCCCCAGGTAGGTGCGGGCCGGCCCCGGACCATCCTGCGCTTCCATCAGCTGGGTCAACGCGAGCACCGGCGCGATGCCGCGGTAGTGCTCGGTCATCTCCGAAAGGAAATTGCGCGCACCGGCGATGTCGCCGACCCGGCGGTAGGCGGCCAGCAGGGCCGGAATGATTTCCGGCAGGTAATCCGGGTCGTGGCGCGCGGCGCGTTCCCAGGCGCGCACGGCGGCCTCGTCATTGCCGCGGTCCACCTCGATGCGGCCTTCCAGGATGCCGGCGCGCACGGAGGTCGCATCGGCCTGGTAGGCACGCGCGACCGCTTCCAGGGCCAGGTCCGGCTTGCCGGCGCCACGGTAGCGGTCGGCCAGCTCGCATTCGAACTGGGAAATCAGCTTGCCCATCGGCTCGCCGGTGACCTGTTCGTAGCGGGTGGCGTTGTCGATCGCCTTTTCCCAATCCCGCTCGGCCTGGTAGATGCCGATCAGGTGCTTGAGCGCCTGCGGCGCACGCTGGTCGATCTGCGCCAGCTCACTGAACACCGTCTCGGCGCGATCCAGCAGGCCGGACTTCATGTAGTCCTCGCCCAGCGCCAGCAGCGCCTGCACCCGCTGCTGGTCGGTCAGGTCACTGCGCTGCACCAGCCCCTGGTGCAGGCGGATGGCGCGGTCGACCTCGCCGCGACGGCGGAACAGGTGCCCAAGCGCGACCTGGGTCTCGAAGGTTTCCTTGTCCAGTTCGGCGATGTGCAGGAACAGCTCGATCGCCTTGTCCGGCTGCTCGTTGAGCAGGTAGTTCAGGCCGCGGAAGTAGGTACTCGACAGCCGGCTGACCTGGGTGTCGCCATGGCGTTGGCCGCCGCGCCGCCCGATCACCCAGCCGCCAAGCGCCGCCAGGGGCAGGAACAGGAAGAACCAGAACCACTCGGTCAGAAAGTCCATCGTCGGTCAAATTCCATCGATAGGGCGCGGCTCGACCACCGTCGGGGTCGCGGCACGCGCTGCCGCGGCCTGCTTGTTGGCCAGCCGCAGTTTTGAATAAAGGGGGAGCACCATCACCGCCAGCACCAGGACGCCACCGATCAGCACGCCCGCAAGCAGGGACACGATGATGGCCACGCCGGAGGTCGTGGCAATGCTGGAGAAGGCGAAGTCGATCAGGATGGGCTGCGAGTTGAGCGCACCAATGATCAGGCCGACCAGCAGGAAGGCCAGCATCAACAACAACTGGAAGACTTTCATGGCGCGACTCCTGTCAGGGTGCGCCTAGCTTAACCGTCACTCGGCCGTATCGGCCATGTCGACCGGTGCCACCGAACTCACGCGCTCGCGCAGTTCCTTGCCCGGCTTGAAGTGCGGCACATGCTTGCCCGGCAGCGCGACCGATTCGCCGGTCTTGGGATTGCGGCCCAGGCGCGGCGGTCGATAGTGCAGCGAGAAACTACCGAAGCCCCGGATCTCGATGCGGTCACCCTGCGACAGGGACTCGCCCATCATTTCCAGCAACGACTTGACCGCGAGGTCGACGTCATCTGCTTTCAGGTGGGCCTGACGACGCGCCAGGATTTCGATCAGTTCCGACTTGGTCATGGGCAGCTGCGCGGGGACGGGATCGCATCATGTGATCGGCCCGGGCACGAGGCCCGGGCCGATCGTTTTTCACACAGGGCTTTCGCCCCTGCAACCAATTACTCGGACTTGTTGCCGTTCAGCTGTGCACGCAGCAGCGCGCCCAGCTGGGTGGTGCCGCCCGACGCGGACTGGTATTCCTCCAGCACTTCGCGCATTTCGGCATCGTCCTTGGCCTTGATCGACAGCTGCAGGGTACGGCCCTTGCGGTCCATGCCCACGAACTTGGCTTCGACCTTGTCGCCGACCTTCAGGTGCTGGGTGGCGTCGTCCACGCGCTCGTTGGCGATATCGCGCGCCGAGACGTAGCCTTCGATGCCGTCGGCCAGTTCGATGGTGGCGCCCTTGGCGTCCACTTCCTTCACCGTGCCTTCGACCTTCGAGCCCTTCGGATGCGAAGCCATGTACTGGCCGAACGGATCCTGCTCCAGCTGCTTGACGCCCAGGCTGATGCGCTCGCGCTCCGGGTCCACGGCCAGGACAACGGCGTCCAGGGTGTCGCCCTTCTTGAAGTTGCGAACGACGTCTTCGCCGGTGGTGTTCCAGCTGATGTCGGACAGGTGAACCAGGCCGTCGATGCCGCCGTCCAGGCCGATGAAGATGCCGAAGTCGGTGATCGACTTGATCTGGCCCGACACCTTGTCGCCCTTCTTGTGGATGGCCGCGAAGGTCTCCCACGGATTGGCGGCAACCTGCTTCATGCCCAGCGAGATGCGGCGACGCTCTTCGTCGACGTCCAGGACCATCACTTCGACTTCGTCACCGACCTGCACGACCTTGGACGGGTTGACGTTCTTGTTGGTCCAGTCCATCTCGGACACGTGCACCAGGCCTTCGACGCCCGGCTCGATCTCGACGAACGCGCCGTAATCGGTGACGTTGGAGACCTTGCCGTAGACGCGGCTGTTGGCCGGGTAACGACGGGCGATGTTGTCCCACGGATCCTCGCCCAGCTGCTTCAGGCCCAGCGAGACACGGTTGCGCTCACGGTCGAACTTCAGCACGCGCACGTCCAGCTCGTCGCCGACGTTGACGACTTCGGACGGATGACGCACGCGCTTCCACGCCATGTCGGTGATGTGCAGCAGGCCGTCGATGCCACCCAGGTCCACGAACGCGCCGTAGTCGGTCAGGTTCTTGACGACACCCTTCAGGATGGCGCCTTCCTGCAGCTTGTCCATCAGCTGCTCGCGCTCTTCCGAGTGCTCGCTCTCGACGACAGCGCGGCGCGACACCACGACGTTGTTGCGCTTGCGGTCCAGCTTGATGAGCTTGAACTCCAGCTCCTTGCCTTCCAGGTAGGCCGGGTCGCGCACCGGGCGCACATCCACCAGCGAACCAGGCAGGAACGCGCGGACATCCTTGATGTCCACGGTGAAACCACCCTTGACCTTGCCGCTGATGCGGCCGGTGATGGTCTCGTTCTTCTCCAACGCTTCTTCCAGCTCGTCCCACACCATCGCGCGCTTGGCCTTCTCGCGCGACAGGACGGTTTCGCCGAAGCCGTTTTCGATGGAATCCAGCGCGACCTTGACCTGGTCGCCCACGCCCACATCGATCTCGCCAGCGTCGTTACGGAACTGCTCGATCGGCACAATGCCTTCGGACTTCAGGCCGGCGTTGATCACCACCACGTCGCCGCGGACTTCCACGACGGTACCGGTGACGATGGCGCCCGGCTTCAGCTTGGCCAGGTTGGCTTGGCTGGCTTCGAACAGTTCGGCAAAAGATTCGGTCATTTGAAATTACTCAGTTGAACACACGGACAGCCAGCCGCTCAGCGGTTGCACTGCCCACCCAGTTAGTCGACCCCGTACAGCGGGCCGGGTGTGAAGTGGAAATACCGGCGCGCACCCTGCGCGACGGAGCCTTGGAACAACAACGATTTTGAAACCCTGAAACGCCGGCACGCGCCCGAAGGAACGCCCTGCTCACCGCTGCGCGACATCAACCGGTGGCGGCCACCAGCTTCAGCACACGCTCGACAACCTCATCGATGCCGATACCCGTGGTATCCAGCAGCACGGCATCTTCAGCCGGCCGCAGCGGTGCCACGGTGCGCTGCGCATCCCGGGCATCCCGGGCCATGATCTCGCGCAGCAGGTCATCGAATATAACCGAAACACCCTTTTCCATCAACTGCTTATGCCGCCTGTCCGCGCGCTCCTCGGCGCTGGCGGTCAGGAACACCTTGTGCGCGGCATCCGGGAAGATCACCGTCCCCATGTCGCGGCCGTCGGCGACCAGGCCCGGGGCGCGGCGGAACGAGCGCTGGCGCTCCTTCAGGGCGGCGCGGACCTCCGGAATGGCGGCGATGGCCGAGGCCAGGGCCCCCGCCGTCTCCAGGCGCAGCTCGTCGGTGGCGTCCACCCCGTTCAGGATCACCCGCAGCCCGGCCTCGCCCTGCTCGATGAACTCCACATGGGTATCAAAGGTGCAGCGGACCAGGGCCGCGGCGTCGGACACGTCGATATCGGCCCAGCTCGCCGCCACCCCCACCGCGCGGTACAAGGCGCCGGAATCGAGGTAGTGCCAGCCCAGCCTTGCGGCGACAATACGGCTGACCGTCCCCTTGCCAGCGCCAGAAGGACCATCGATGGTGAGGACGGGAGTCAGGTCGGTCATTCAGCTTCCAGCACGCGGGTAATCCCCCATTGTATGCCCCTGCTCACCCGCCCGGATGCAAGCAGTTGAAAGCCTGGGGAAAAGCAGGATACAATTTCGGGCTAACTGATCCGTGGGCATGTCGTGTAGTGGAAACGACGCGCCCCTTCCCGAATTCCACGTTTACGCCGAGGTGTGCCATGAAAGTCCTGTCCTCCCTGAAGTCGGCGAAGAACCGTCACCGCGACTGCAAGGTGGTCCGCCGCCGCGGTAAGATCTTCGTGATTTGCAAGTCGAACCCGCGTTTCAAGGCTCGCCAGCGCTAAGCCGGCGGCCGGCCCGCCTGCGTGCGTGGCCCGCGCATCAAAAAGCCGCCTTCGGGCGGTTTTTTGTTTTTGCTTTGCTGTCATCATGTTCCGTCTGCTGTAATCGCATCCCGCCCTATTTCTTTCGTCCGCTGGGGAGTAGTCGAATGAAGACCCGCCTTTCCGTATTGCCCCTGCTCGCCGTGCTTGTCGCCGGCAGCGCCTCCGCCGAGACCCTGCTGGTCGACCGCGCCAATGAAAAGCCCGCCGTCGCCATGCCGGTGCGTGGCCAGTCGATGGCCCAGGTCGAGTCGCAGTACGGCGCCCCGCAGCAGAAGCTGGACCCGCGCGGCGGCCAGAAGCGCCAGTGGCCGACCATCAACCGCTGGGTGTACCCGGCCTTCACCGTTTATTTCGAGAAGCAGAAGGTGATCGACGTGGTGGCCAACCAGGCCGGTGCCGACGAGATCGGCCCGAAGCCACCGATCCGCTGATTCCCGCCCCACCCCGCCCCCGGCATCGCGCCGGGGGCGACGCACCACAGAGCCAGACCCCGCGATGACCGAACAACTCCGCTTCCCGGCCGAATGGGAAGGCCAGTCCGCCGTGCTGATCGCATGGCCCCACGCCGAGACCGACTGGGCGCAGCGCCTGGGAGAAGTGGAGGAGACGTACATCGCGCTGGTCGCGGCGATCACCCGCTTCGAACGCGCGGTGATCTGCGTGGCCGATGAGGACCTGCAGACCTACGCCGAGGCCCGCCTGCGCTCGGCGCGCATCGACATGGACAAGGTCCGCTTCGTCGCCGCCGAATACGACGACACCTGGCTGCGCGACTCCGGTCCGATCACCCTGCGCCGCGCCGATGGCGGTTTCCGCCTGCTGGATTTCCGATTCACCGGCTGGGGCGGCAAGTTCGAGGCCAGCCGTGACGACCAGCTGGTCGGCGTGCTGCACGCCGCCGGCCTGTTCCGCGACAGCGAGGTGCAGAGCATCGACTTCGCCCTGGAAGGCGGCGCCATCGACACCGACGGCGCCGGCACCCTGCTGACCACCTGGCAGTGCCTGCACGAGCGCCATCCGCAGCGCTCGCGTGAGTCGCTCAGCGCCGACCTGGCCACCTGGCTGGCCCAGGACCGCGTGCTGTGGCTGGACCACGGCTACCTGGAAGGCGACGACACCGACGCCCACGTAGACACCCTGGCCCGCTTCGCCGGCCCGGACGCGATCGTGTTCCAGTCCTGTGACGACCCCACCGACTCGCACCATGCCGAACTGCAGGCGATGGGCGCCGAGATCGCCGCGCTGCGCCAGGCCAACGGCCAGCCCTACCGGCTGTTCCCGCTGCCGTGGGCCGAGCCGATCCTCGACGAAGGCCGCCGCCTGGCCGCCTCCTATGCCAACTTCCTGATCGTCAACGGCGCGGTGCTGATGCCGGCCTACGGCGACCCGGCCGATGCCCGCGCCCAGGCCGTGCTGGCCGAAGCCTTCCCGGACCGCGAGATCGTGCCGGTGCCCTGCCGCGCGCTGATCTGGCAGAACGGCAGCCTGCACTGCATCACCATGCAGCTGCCCGCCGGCCTGCAGGCCGACTGAACCGCCCGGCCGCATCGCGGCCGGCCTCGCTCCCGGCGCGCTACCCTGTGCGCCCCCCAGCGGATCTGCTTCCATGACCCGTCACACTCTTCCCGTCGCGCTCATTCAGGAGCGCAACCATGGCGATGCGCAGGCCAACCTGGCCGTGATCGAGGCGCGCGTGGCCGAAGCCGCCGCGCAGGGCGCGCGCCTGGTACTGCTGCAGGAACTGCATAACGGCCCGTACTTCTGCCAGCACGAGTCGGTCGGCGAGTTCGACCTGGCCGAATCCATCCCCGGCCCCAGCACCGAGCGCCTGGGCGCGCTGGCCAAGAAGCATGGCGTGGTGATCGTCGGCTCGCTGTTCGAGCGCCGCGCCGCCGGCCTGTACCACAACACCGCGGTGGTGCTGGAAAAAGACGGCACCCTGCTCGGCAAGTACCGCAAGATGCATATCCCGGACGACCCGGGCTTCTACGAGAAGTTCTACTTCACCCCGGGCGACATCGGTTTCAAGCCGATCGACACCTCGGTCGGCCGTCTTGGCGTGCTGGTGTGCTGGGACCAGTGGTATCCGGAAGCCGCGCGCCTGATGGCGCTGGCCGGCGCCGAACTGCTGCTCTACCCGACCGCCATCGGCTGGGATCCGGAAGATGCGCAGGACGAGAAGAACCGCCAGCGCGATGCGTGGGTGCTGAGCCATCGCGGCCATGCGGTGGCCAATGGCCTGCCTGTGCTGTCGTGCAACCGTGTCGGCCACGAACCCTCGCCGCTGGGCGCCTCCGGCATCCAGTTCTGGGGTAACAGCCACGTGCTCGGCCCGCAGGGCGAGTTCATCGCCGAAGCCGGCACCGAGGCCACCGTGCTGACCTGCGAGGTCGACCTGCAGCGCAGCGAGCACGTGCGCCGCATCTGGCCGTTCCTGCGCGATCGCCGCATCGACGCCTACGGCGACCTGCTCAAGCGCTACATCGACTGACCCGACGGAACCTGCGCCCGTGACCGTGCACCTGCGTGAGGCCGTGGCCTCGGACATCCCCGCCATCACCGCGATCTACGCGGTCGAGGTCACCGACTACGTCAACACCTACGAGTACGAGGTGCCCGACGAAACGGAAATGCACCGGCGCATGGACGACATCAAGGGCCGCGGCTTTCCCTACATCGTGGCGGAGATCGACGGCCAGGTGGTGGGCTATGCCTATGCGAACACCTATCGCACCCGCGTCGCCTACCAGTGGACCGTGGAGAACTCGGTCTACGTCGACTACGGCTACCAGGGTCGCGGCATCGGCCGTGCCCTGATGCAGGGCCTGATCGACGCCTGCGTCGCGCGTGGCTACCGGCAGATGGTGGCGGTGATCGGCGAGCCGTCCAACACCGCCTCGATCAAGCTGCACGAGCAGTTCGGCTTCCACCTCGTCGGCATCTTCAAGGGCCTGGGCCGCAAGCACGGCCGCTGGCTGGACACCGTGCAGATGCAACGCGCGATCGGCCCCGGCGCCGACCAACCTCCTGCGGAAGAAGTGAAGTGACGGAAGAAACATTCAATACCGACAGCGACGACCTGCTGTCGGGCCAGCCGCACCGGATCGTCGAACGCGACGGCGTGCGCTACACCCTGCTCGGCACCGCGCACGTCTCCCAGGCCAGCGTGGCCGCGGTGGAGAAGGCGATCAACAGCGGGCGCTTCGACGCGGTGGCGGTCGAGCTGGACGCGCAGCGCCTGCAGGCACTGACCGACCCCGATGCGCTGGCCAAGCTCGACCTCGTGCAGGTGATCCGCAAGAAGCGTGTGGGGCTGTTCGCCGCCAACCTGGCCCTGGCCGCCTACCAGCGCCGCCTGGCCAAGCAGCTCGGCATCGAACCGGGCGCGGAACTGAAGCAGGCCGTGGGCCTGGCCAAGGCGCAGCATCTGCCGGTCTACCTGATCGACCGCGAGGTCGGCAACACGTTCAAGCGCGCGTCGGCACGGCTGGGGCTATTGGGCAAGTTCAAGCTCGCCGGCGGGCTGCTCAGCGGGCTGTTCGCCAGCGACGATGTCGGCGAGGAGGAGATCGAGAAGCTCAAGCAGGGCGACATGCTCGAAGCCAGTTTCGGCGACTTCGCCAGCGAGAGCCCCGAGCTGTACGACACCATCATCGCCGAGCGCGACCGTTACATGGCCACGCGCCTGCGCGAGGAAGCCGGCCAGGGGCCGCGTTCGGTGCTGGCGGTGGTGGGCGCCGGGCATCTGGCCGGCCTCGCGCGACATCTCGGCGAGGACAACGACGACCCGCAGATGCTGCGCGAACAGCTGGATTTCGTGCAGCGGCGGCGTCAGAACGCGTGGTTCACGTGGGGCTTCGTCGCCTTCATCATGGCCGGCATCGGCGTGGGCTTCTGGCGTGGCGGCATGGCGATGGGGGCCGATCTGCTGCTGCAGTGGGCCATGTATACCGGCGGCTTGGCCGCCCTCGGCGCCCTGCTGGCGGGCAGCCATCCGCTGAGCATCCTGACCGCCGCGGTAGTGGCCCCGTTCAAGCCGTTCCGGCTGAGCGTGCCGACCGGCGCCTTCTCCGCGCTGGTCGAAGTGCATATGCGCAAACCCGCCTATGCCGACTTCCTCAGCCTGCGCGACGACGCCCAGACGTTGCGCGGCTGGTACCGCAACCGGGTGTCCCGCGTGGTGCTGACCTTCCTGCTGACCAATCTCGGGAGCATGACGGGCGTCTGGTTGGCCGGTCTGCAGATCCTGCACCGCCTGCAGGGCTGAATTTTCCGCCAGGTTGTCGCCGAGAGCCCGCGATCGAAGGATCGCGGGCTTTTTCGTGCCTGCAGGATTCTGAAAGCGACCTGCTTGTATCCCCGTGGCGGCACGACGGCTTAGAAATATCCAATATCGACGGCGACGTGCCGTTCCTAGCATGCCGGTCACCTTCGAGACCGCATGACCGTGAACTTGTCCGCCCCACCCGCCACCGCGTCGCCACATGCCAGCCTGGTCTCAGGCGCGGCAAGTCTGGCGACGCTGGCGCAGTTGCATGGTGTGACCACTTCCTACGAAGCGCTGCTGCGCGAACTCGATGTCGCCGCCACGCCTGTCGACGGCCTGCCCGCGGCGGAGCTGGTGCTGGTGGCGCGACGCATCGGCCTGAAATGCCGGGCCGTGCAGGTCGCGCCTGCGCGCCTGCCGCATACGCCGCTGCCGGCGATCGGGCAGGACCGGCGCGGTGGCTACTTCGTGCTGGCCAAGGTCGCTGGCACGCGTGCCCTGCTGCACGATCCGGGCGACGGCCGCACCTGGACGGTGGAAATCGACGAACTGTCGGCCTACTGGGGCGGCACCCTGTTGCTGGTGCAGTCGCAGGCCTCGTTGACCGGCGCGCTGGCGCGCTTCGACCTGTCCTGGTTCATCCCCGCCATCGTCCGCCACCGCCGCGTGCTCGGCGAAGTCCTGGTGGCATCGCTGGCGCTGCAGCTGTTCGCGCTGATCACGCCATTGTTCTTCCAGGTCGTCATGGACAAGGTGCTGGTGAACCGCGGCCTGTCCACGCTGGACGTGGTGTCGGTGGGCCTGCTGGGGGTGATGCTGTTCGAGAGCGCGCTGTCGGCGCTGCGCGGCTACCTGCTGACCCACACCGCCAGCCGGCTCGACGTGGAACTGGGCTCACGGCTGTTCCGCCATTTGATCGCGTTGCCGCTGGCCTACTTCCAGTCCCGCCGCGTCGGTGATTCGGTCGCGCGGGCGCGCGAACTGGAGAACATCCGCGCCTTCCTCACCGGCAGCACCCTCACGCTGCTGCTGGACATCCTGTTCTCCACCGCCTTCCTGGCGGTGATGCTGTTCTACAGCGGCTGGCTCACGCTGCTGGTGCTCGGCTCGATCCCAGTCTATTTCCTGATCTCGCTGAGCGTCACTCCCGTGCTGCGGCGGCGTCTGGAGCGCAGCTTCGAGCGCAACGCCGAGACCCAGGCACTGCTGGTGGAGACCGTCAGCGGCATCGACACGGTCAAGGCGATGGCGGTGGAACCGCAGTTCACCCGGCGCTGGGACGAGCGCCTCGCCGCCTACGTATCGGCCAATTTCAGGGCGCAGAACCTGGCGAACTTCGCCGGCGAAGCGGTATCGCTGGTCGGCAAGCTGGTGACCGTCGGCACGCTGTGGCTCGGCGCGCGCCTGGTGATCGAAGGCCAGCTCAGCGTTGGCCAGCTGATCGCCTTCAACATGCTGGCAGGACGCATCGGCCAGCCCATCATGCGCCTGGCGCAGTCCTGGACCCAGTTCCAGCAGACCGGCGTGTCGATGGAACGGCTGGGAGACATCCTCAACACCGTGCCCGAAGGCGGTCGCGCCGACCGCACGATACTGCCGTCGCTGCAGGGCGCGGTGGAGTTCCAGCAGGTGCGCTTCCGCTACCGCCCGGAAGGCGACGACATCCTGCATGGCATCGACCTGGCCATCGCGCCGGGGGAAATGATCGGCATCGTGGGGCCTTCCGGTTCGGGCAAGAGCACGCTGACGCGACTGGTGCAGCGCCTGTATTCGCCCGCGCACGGGCGGGTGCTGATCGATGGCGTGGACCTGGCCAATGTCGACGTCGCGTCGCTGCGCGCGCAGATCGGCGTGGTCCTGCAGGAAAACCTGCTGTTCCGCCGCAGCATCCGCGACAACATCGCCCTGGCCACACCCAACGCGCCGATCGAACGCGTCATCCAGGCCGCGGTCACCGCCGGCGCGCACGATTTCATCATGGACCTGCCGCAGGGCTACGACACCCTGGTCGAGGAGCATGGCACCTCGCTGTCCGGCGGCCAGCGCCAGCGCATCGCGATCGCACGCGCGCTGATCGGCGATCCACGCATCCTGATCTTCGACGAGGCCACCAGCGCGCTGGACTATGAATCCGAGCGGGTGATCCACGACAACATGCGCGCGATCCGCCAGGGTCGCACCGTGCTGGTGATCGCGCATCGGCTGAGCGCGGTGCGCGAAGCGGATCGCATCGTGGTCATGGACCACGGTCGTATCGTCGAGCAGGGCCATCATCACAGCCTGCGTGCCCTGCCCGGCGGGCATTACGCGCGCCTGCACCAGTTGCAGCAGGGCTGAGCGATGTCCTTGTCCGCCACCCTGCAACGCATGAGCGCGCACTGGCGCGAGAGCTGGCGTATCCGCCGCGAACTCGACGGCCCGCGGCTGCTCGCGCATGAGCGCGATTTCCTCCCCGCCGCCGACGCGCTGCGCGACACCCCGCCGCATCCCGCGCCGCGCTGGCTGCTCGGCGCGATCCTGCTACTGGCGGCAAGCACCCTGGTATGGGCGACGTTCGGCCGGCTGGACATGGTGTCGGTCGCCGAGGGCAAGGTATTGGCCGTTGGGCTCAGCAAGCCGATCCAGACCGACGTGACCGCGGTGGTCAGCGCACTGCACGTACAGGAAGGACAACGCGTGCGCGCCGGCCAGCTGCTGCTGGAATTCGATCCCAGTGCGACCGCGTCGGAACTCGCCAAGGTCGAGGACCAGCGCTTGACCGCGCAGTTGGATGAGGCCCGCGCCAATGCGCTGCTGCAGACCCTGGATGGCACTGCGCAGGCACCGCCGCCGTTGGACGCCCCGCCGGCGCTGCGCGCGCAATGGCAATCCCGGCTGCAGGCGCAGCAGGCCGAACTGCGCGCCGCGCGCGCCGGTGCGGTGTCGACGGTGGCCGAGCGCGACGCCGAGATCGCGGCGATCCGGGCCAACATCACCGCGCTGCGGGAAAGCCTGCCGATCAGCCGCGAGATGGCGGCTGACTACAAGCGCCTGCTCGCAGGCAAGTACGTGGCCCGCCATGCCTGGCTCGAACGCGAACGCCTGGCGCTGGAGCAACAGCAGCAGCTGGCTGCGCAGCAGGCGCGCCTGGTGCAGGCCGAGGCCTCGCGCAGCCAGGCCGCGCAGCAGCTGCAGCAGCTCGATGCACAGAGCCGCAGCCAGCTGCTGGCGCAGTCGCAGGCATCGTCGCAACGGCTGTCCGAACTCGACCAGGACCTGCGGCGGCTGCGCCAGCGTGACGCCCTCACCCGCCTCACCGCGCCGGTCGACGGCATCGTGCACCAGCTCGCGGTGACCGCGCCCGGCGCGGTGGTGACACCCGCGCAACCGATCATGCAGATCGTGCCGGCCGATGCGCCGACCGAGATCGAGGCATTCCTCGCCAATCGCGATATCGGCTTCATCCGCCCGGGCCAGCCGGTCAACATCAAGGTGGACACGTTCGACTTCACCCGCTTTGGCATGTTGTCCGGCCATGTGGCCACGCTGTCGCCGGATGCCATCGCCGACCCGCAACGCGGCCCCGTCTACGCCGTACGCATCCGCCTCGACCCGCGCCAGAGCGTGCGCCTGGACCTGGCGCCCGGCATGAGCGTGCGCGCGGAAATCCGCACGGGCCGCCGCCGCATCCTGCAGTACTTCCTCTCGCCGCTGCAGCGACGGCTCGATGAAACGGCGCGCGAGCGCTGATGTGTCGACGCTTTCAGGAACGCCCCCCCAAGTCAGGAGAAGCCCCGCCAGCAAAGCCGTAGTACCCCGCCGCGCATTCCTGCGGGCGGTCAAATCCCACTCTTAATCAAAGGATCCAACACCATGAATTTCTTTTCCCAGTTCCAGGCCCAGATGCAGGATTTCAGCGCCCGTATGAGCGCCTTTTTCCGTACCGCTACCTCGAACATCCCGCAGGGCGAGTCCGGCGTGTGGGTGAATGGCCAGAAGGTCAGCGCACTGCCGAACCTGCCGCTTGCCACCGAGACCACGGTCACCAACGGCAACGTGGTCACCCGTACCGTCTCGCTGGCTGACTCGATCGCCTCGTTCCGCTCCGAAGGCGGCGTGACCGTGATCCAGTTCGGCAATGGCAGCACCTCGCCGGAGTCGCTGCTGTCGCGAGGCCAGTAAGTCCTCGAACCGCAGCTTTCCTTCTATCCAAGGAATCACATGTTCAACTTCAATCTGTTCCAACTGCTGAGTGGATGGCTTGGACAGCTGTCCTCGACCAGCAGTGCCGGCGCAGCGGCACAGGCGCTTGCGTTCCCGGTGCCATCGGTGACGACGACACCGGCGGTATCGGTGTCGCCGGTCGCCAGCTCGTGGACGGCGTTCCCGGCCAGCAGCACCTCGACGTCGGTCCTGCCGTCGGCGAGCCTGTCGCCGACGCAGAACACCGCCGCGTCGATGCCGGTCACCAACGGCCGCAGGTTCTACGGTACCCAGGGTCGCGACGTGCTGACCACGGGTGCTGCCAACGACCTGCTGGATGGCGGCATGGGAAATGACACGCTCGACGCTGGTGCGGGGGACAACGTCCTTCGCGGCGGCATGGGCGATGACACCCTGATCGCTGGCCACGGCGCCAACCAGGTCGATGGCGGCATGGGTAACGACGTCATCCGTCTCGGCAACGGTCGCAATACCGTTGACGGCGGCCTGGGCAACGATCGGATCACCGCCGGCAACGGCGGCAACCGCATCGACGCCGGCATGGGCGATGACCACGTGGCCACCGGCAGCGGTGACGACACCCTGACCGGCGGCATGGGGAACGACTACCTGTCCGCGGGCGCGGGGAACGACGTCTATCAGTTCGATGGTGCTTTCGGCCACGACGTGATCGACAACAAGGATGGCAGCGCGGCGACCACCGACAAGGTGGTGTTCTCGCTGGAATCCGGCATCGACGCCAAGCAGCTGTGGTTCCGCCGTGATGGCGCCGACCTGGTGGTGGAAGCCGTGCGCGAGAATGCGCGTCAGGCTAACGGGGTGAGCAACAACATCTCGGGCCTGAACTTCGGCAGCGGCGTCGATGTGTTCGGCGGCGTGTCCTTCCAGGGCAATGCCGGCGACCCGCCGCAGCGCGAAGGTCAGATTACCCTGCGCAACTGGTACGCCGATGCCGCCAGCCAGGTTGACGTGTTCCAGGATGCTTCTGGTCGCACGCTGCAGAAGGGTCAGATCGACAGCCTGGTCTCGGCCATGGCCGGCTTCGGCCCGGCCCCGGCCAGCCTGGCAAGCCTGAGCGATGCCCAGCGCCAGCAGTTGGACGTGGTGGTGGCTTCGAACTGGGCGGGCTGATCGCCATCCCGAGGTAGAAGGGGCGGCCGCTTCCGACAGGAAGCGGCCGTTTTTCTGCCGGAATCAGCCGGCGATGGCCGATGCCACCGCCTCACGCGCGGACCGGCCGCGGGCGCGACGCACCAGCCGTGCCGCGCCGGTGCTCATGTCGTCGAGCATCGCGTAGATGGTCGGCAGGAACAGCAGGCTGACCACGGTGGAGAACGCCAGGCCGCCAGCAATCGCACGCGCCATCGGGTAGTACGGCGGACCGTCACCGAACATCTGCGTGGTGGTCAGCGAGATCGGCACCATCGCCAGGATCGCCGTGCCCATGGTCATCATGATCGGGCGCAGGCGTTCGCGTGAACCTTCCACCAGCGCGTCGGTGCGGCTCTTGCCACGCCGGCGCAGGTTGTTGATGTGTTCGATCATCACGATGCCGTTGTTCACCACCACGCCCATCAGCACCAGGATGCCGATGAAGGACATGATGCCGAACGTGGTGCCGGTCAGCGCGAACAGCCAGAACACACCGAAGATCGAGAACAGCACGCCGCTCATGATCGCCGCCGGGAACAGCAGCGACTCGAACACCGCCGCCATCACCACGTAGATCATCACCAGCGCCAGCAGCAGGTTGAACAGCATCTGCTGCATCGCCTCGCCGTCATCCTGGTTGTCGGTGCCGTCGAAGGTGAAACTGTAGCCGGCCGGGAAGCTCATGTGCTTGAGCACCGCCTCCATCGCCTTGCGGCCCTCGGGCTGGGTCACCTTCTCGGCCAGGTTGGCCTTGATGGTCAGCGTGGTCTGGCGGTTGGTGCGGCCGATCTGGGTCGCGGACGGGCGCATCTGCACGTCCACCAGGCTCAGCAGCGGCACGGTACGACCGTCCTTGGTACGCACGGTGAAGCTGTCCAGGTCCTCCGGCTTGGTGTTCTCCGCACCGGCGAAACGCACCCACACCGGCACCTCGTTGTCGCCGCGACGGAACTCGCGGATCGGCGAGCCACGCAGCGCCAGGCCGACGAACTTGGCCACCTCGTCGGCACTGAAGCCGAACGCGGCCGCGCGCTCGCGGTCGACCCGGATCGCCAGTTCGCTGGTGCGGTCGCCGTTGTCGATGTGGACGTCGCGCAGCTCCTTGCGCTGGGCCAGCAGCGGCAGCACTTCCTCGCCGATCTCCTGCAGCGCCTGGGTGGAGTCGCCCACCAGCTGCACCTGCACGCCGTTGTTGCCGCCATTGTTGCCGCCGTTGTTGCCGATGCTGTAATCGGCACGGGCCGAGCGCGGCATCTCCTTGCGGATCGTCTCCAGGATCGCCGCGGTGTCCTTGGCCTTGACCTTGTCGGTATCGAAGGTGATGACGGTGCTGCCACTTTCCTGCTCGCTGTACCACGAGTACAGCTGCGCGATATGGAAGCGGTCGCGGTTCTTGTCCAGGTAGGCTTCCACGCGCGCCACTTCCTGGCTCAACTGCTCGCGGGTGTAGGAGCCCTTCCACTGGTAGCCGATGAAGGCCTCCTTGCCGCCGTCACCGCCGAACATGTCGACCTTGGTCAGCTTCATCGGCACCAGGCTGATCAGCACCACCATGATGATGCCGAACACGCTCCAGCCACGGTGTTCCAGCGTCCAGCGCAGCAGCTTTGCGTAGTGCACCTGCAGGCGGGCGATCAGGCCCTTGTGGGTGTGCACCATCGCCGGCGTCTTCATCCGCGCCGACAGCATCGGGATCAGGCTCACCGCCACCAGCCATGAGGCCAGCAGCGACACCGAAATGGTGATGGCGATCTGCGCCATGAAGATGCTGATGTTGTTGGTCTCGCCGAACAGGTTCGGCAGGAACACGATGCAGTGGCACAGCGTGCCGGCGCTCAGCGCGATGGAGACATTGCGGGTGCCGACCAGCGAGGCGCCGACCGGATCGTCCGGCATACGCTCGCGCTCCTGGTAGATGCTCTCCACCACCACCACCGCGTTGTCCACCAGCATGCCGACCGCGAGCAGCAGGCCCATCATGGTCAGGATGTTCAGGGTGACGCCGACGAAGTACATGAAGCCCAGGGTGATCGCGAAGCAGATCGGAATCGCCAGGGTCACCATCAGCGTCGACGGCCAGTGACGCAGGAAGAAGAACAGCACCGTGACCGAGAGCAGCAGGCCGATCGCGCCGGCCTCGGCCAGCTCCGCCAGCGAGGACGTCACGTCCTTGCCCTGGTTGGCGATGACCTTGATCTGCACATCGCTCATCGCCGGCTGCTTGCGGATCGCATCAACCTCCTTCAGGGCCAGGCGCGAGACTTCCACCAGGTTGGCGTTGCGCTCCTTGAAGATGTCCAGGCCGATCGCCGGGCGTCCGTCCAGGCGCCGGCCGTAGACCATGCGCGTGGGCTTCAGGCGCACGTCGGCGATATCGCCCAGGCGCAGGCCCTTGTTGTTCAGCACCAGGTCGCGCAGTTCCTGCAGATCGCGCAGCTCGCCCACCGGCTGCACGCGGATGCGCTGGCCGTTGTCGTCGATCTGCCCGGCCGAGACCGAGAAGTTGAGCTTGCCCAGCTTCTCGCTGAGGTCGTTCAGGCTCAGGTCGTGCGCGGTCAGCCGGTCCGGCTTGATCGCGATTTCCACCTCGTTCGGCGGCGCGCCGGAAATCTCCACGCGCGCCACGCCCGGCAGTCGCTCGATGCGCTGCTTGAACTCGCGGTCGAGCATGTCGTAGGCGCCGGTTAGGTCGGCCTGGCTGGCCAGGCGTACGCGCAGGATCGCCTCGTCGCTGCTGGACCACTTGTAGACGTGGTAACGCTGCAGGTCCTCGGGCAGGTCGTCACGGATCGCATCGATGCGCTGGCGCGCATCCGAAGCGGCGATGGCGATGTCGCGGTCCCAGTCGGAAAACTCGATATAGATGTTGGCGCCGTCGGCGGTGGCCACCGAGCGCATGCGCTTGATGCCGGTCATCGTGGCCAGCGCTTCCTCCGCCGGCCGCACCAGGTTGCGTTCCACCTCGTCCGGGGTCGAGCCGGTGTACGGCAGCTCGACGAACAGGAACGGCGCGGAGATGTCCGGCAGCGCTTCCAGCGGAAGCCGGAACGAGGCGATCAGACCGACCACGACCAGCGACACGAAACACATGATCGTGGTGACCGGCCGGCGGATGGAGAACTCGGCGATGCTCATGCCGTCTCCAGTGCGCCGCCGGCGCCTTCGCCCGTGCCGCCCAACCCGCCGTGGCGGGCGCGCATGCGCCGGCCACGTTCCAGGTAGTAGGCATCGCCGCGGCGATCCATCAGGTCATACACCACCGGGATGACCAGCAGGGTCAGCAGCGTGGACACCAGCAGGCCGCCAATCACGGTGATCGCCATCGGCGCGCGCACCTCGGCGCCCTCGCCCAGCGCCAGCGCCAGCGGCGCGAAGCCGAACAGCGTGCACAGCGTGGTCATCACGATCGGGCGCAGGCGCGAACGTGCGCCTTCCACCAGCGCCTCGTGTTTGGCCACGCCTTCCTCGCGCAGCTGGTTGACCTTGTCGATCAGGATGATCGCGTTCTTGGTCACCAGGCCCACCAGCAGGATCAGGCCGATGAACACCACCACCGAGATCGGCTTGCCGGTCAGCAGCAAGGCCAGCACCGCGCCGACCAGCGCCAGCGGGATGGTGAACAGGATGACGAACGGGTGCAGCAGCGATTCGAACTGCGAGGCCATCACCAGGTAGACCAGGAAGATCGCCAGGCCGAACGCGAACAGCAGCGCGCGCACCGACTCGGCCAGTTCCTCGCCCTGCCCGCCGATGTGCATGCCGATGCCGGCGGCCAGCGGGTCGGCCTTGACCATCTGCTCGACCTCGCGCACCGCACCACCCAGGTCGATGTCGCGCAGGTTGGCCGAGACGATCGCCACGCGGGTCTGGTCGGCACGATGGATCTCGCTCGGGCCGGTGGTGGCCACGACCTCGGCCACCGAGGCCAGGGTGACCGGACGGCTGCTGCCCGGGTTGACGATCAGCCGGCGGATGTCCTCCACGCTGGCACGGTCGCTGTGCTGGGCACGCACCAGCACGTCGATCTTGCGGTCGCGGAAGCTGTAGCGCGTGGCGACGTCGCCGCGCACCTTCTTCACCACCACGTCGGCGATCTGCCGGGTGGTCAGGCCGAGCGCACCGGCGCGCTCCTGGTCGAAGCGGATCTGGATTTCCGGGAAGCCCTCCTCCACCGTCGACTTCACGTCGGCGTAGTGGCGGTTGTTGCGCAGCATCGCCGCCAGCTTCTGGCCGGCATGCTCCAGCTCGGTCAGGTCCTGGCCACGCAGTTCCACTTCCAGCGGCGTGGAGAAGGAGAACAGCGCCGGACGGGCGAAGTCCACCTGCACGCCGGGGCGGCCGGCCATGGTCGCGCGCAGCTTCTCGGTCTCGGCGGCTTCCAGCTTCTGGCTGCCGCCACCGGCCATCACCACGGTCAGCTTGCCGATGTTCTCGCCGCTCTCGGTCGGGTTGGCATCCAGGCGGGTACCGCTGCCGGAGACGCCGTACAACGCCGAGATGCCGTCGTCCTTGCCATGCTTGAGCTGCAGCTCGCGCACCAGGGCGTCGGTCTGCGCCAGCGGCGTGCCGGCCGGCAGCTTCACGGTCATGTCGAAGCGGTCCTGCGCCAGCTGCGGGATCAGGTCCGCGCCCAGCATCGGCACCGCGAACACGGTCGCCACGAAGATCGCGGTGGCCATGCCCAGCACCCGCCACGGATGCGCCAGCGCACCCGGCAGCAGGCGCAGGTAACCGCGCTCGGCGTACTGGTAGGGCCACATCGCCGCGTCGCTGAAGCGGCGCATCACCGGGGCGATGAGGAACACCGCACCGCGCCAGGCCCGCACCACCAGCCAGGCGATGCCGAAGAAGCCGTAGCGGAACACCGCGGCCAGCAGCCAGCGCACCGCAGCGAACGGCTTCATCCAGCCACGCGCCGGCTTCCACTGCGGATGCGGCGGCTCCTCAGGGAAGGCCATCGGCGGACGGCCCTTCAGCGAGCTCAGCATCGGGATCAGCGTCATCGACACCACCAGCGAGATCGCGATGGCGATCGCCACGGTCAATGCCTGGTCGCGGAACAGCTGGCCGGCAATGCCCTCGACGAACACCAGCGGCAGGAACACCGCGATGGTGGTCAGCGTGGACGCCATCACCGCCATGCTCACCTCGCGGGTGCCGACGATCGCCGCCTGCAGCACGCCCAGCCCGCGCTCACGCGCCTTGGCGATGCTTTCCAGCACGACGATGGAGTCGTCCACCACCAGGCCGGTGGCCAATGCCAGGCCGCCGAGCGACATCACGTTGAGGCTCAGGCCGAGCTGGCCCATGAAGAAGAACGTGGTGATGATCGACACCGGCAGCGACAGGCTGATCACGAATGTGCTCCAGCCATCGCGCAGGAACAGGAAGATGATCAGGATCGCCAGCACGCCGCCGATCAGGCCATCGTGCTTGACCGAGGTGATCGCCTCCTCGATGAAGTGCGACTGGTCCTCGATCGTGGTGATTTCCACGTCGCCCGGTACGGTCGACTTGATCTGCTCCAGGCGCTTGCGCAGCGCCGAGGCGGTGGCCACGGTGTTGGCGTCGCCTTCCTTGTAGATCGCCAGCTCGACGGCTTCCTTGCCGCCCAGGCGGATGATCGCCTCGCGCTCCTTGTAGCCCTGGCGCACGTCGGCCACGTCCTTCAGCCGCACCGGCAGGCCGCCGGCGATGCTGCTGGTGTTGGCGCTCGACGAGCTCTGCACCTCGGCCGCCGCGGCCATCGCCGCCTGCGAACCGGTGGCCGCGGCGATCGCGTACATCTGCTGCATGGCCGCGTCGGCACCGCCGCCACTGGTGCTGGTGGTGGTCACCAGCAGATTGCGGATTTCCTCCAGGTTGGCGAACTGGTTGACGGTACGCACCAGGTAACGCTGCGAACCCTCCTCCAGGCGGCCGCCGGAGATGTTGATGTTCTCTTCCTTGAGGCGGTTGATGACGTTGTCGATCGGCAGGTTGAGCTGGGCCAGCTTCTGCTGGTCGATATCGACCTGGATCTCATCCTCCAGGCCACCGCCCACCTTCACCGCGGCCACGCCGGACACCGGTTCGAGCTTCTTCTTCAGGTCTTCGTCGGCATAGCGACGCAGCATGGTCAGCTGACGGATCGCCTCGGCGTCGTCGCCGGCCGCGCCCTTGGGCGACAGCACCAGGCGCATGATCGGCTCGGTGGACGGATTGAAGCGCAGCAGCACCGGGGCCTTGGCCTCCAGCGGCAGGTTCAGCGCTTCCATCTTGTCGCGCACTTCCAGCGTGGCCTGGTCCATGTTGGTGCCCCAGGCGAACTCCAGCACCACGTCGCTCTGGCCGGTACGCGAGACCGACTTGAGCTTGCGCAGGTTCTTCACCACGCCGACGGCTTCTTCCACCGGCTCGGTCACCAGCGTCTCGATCTCGGCCGGCGCCGCCCCGGTGTACTCGGTGCGCACGGTGAGCGTGGGATAGCTCAGGTCGGGCAGCAGGTTGACCTTCAACCCGTTCAGCGCGATCACGCCGAACAGCAGCATGGTCACGGTGATCATGGCGATGGTGACGCGGCGGCGGGTGGCGAATTCCACCAGGCCGCCGCCGCTCGCGCCCGGGGGCGCGTGCGAGGCCGGATCACGGCCGTGATCGGAGCCTGCGCTGGTCATGAACGCTTGCCTTCATCGCCCTGGGCGATCGCGGTGGCGGCTTCGACCTTGGCCTGCGGCTCGCCGATCACCTGCACCTCGGTGCCGTCGCGCAGCGCGACCTTGCCGGCGGTGACGACCTGGTCGCCTTCCTTCAGGCCCTCGCGCACTTCGACCCACTGGCCCTCGGCATAGCCGAGCTTGACCGGCACGCGCGCCACCTTGCCCTCGCGCACGCGGAACACCGCCGGGTCACCGTCTTCCAGCAGCGCCAGGCGCGGCACCACCAGGGCGTCGGCGCGCTGGTCGTAGTCGATGCGGATGCGGCCGAACATGCCCGGCTGCAGCGCCTCGGCCTCGTCGGCGAAGGCGCAGATCACGCGGAACGTGCCGCTGCCCGAATCCACCACCGGCGCCACGCGGTCGACCTTGCCGATGAAGCGCTTGCCCGGCAGCGCGTCGGCCAGCAGCGTGACCGGCTGGCCGGCCTTCAGCGTGGCCAGCTCGCGCTCGGGCACGTTGAGCGTGGCTTCCAGCTTCGAATCATCGACGATGCGGAAGATCGGCGTGTTGATCTGCACGAAGTTGCCGTCCTTGATCGAACGCGAGGCGATCACGCCGCTGATCGGCGCCACCACCGTCGTGTAGGACAGTTCCAGCGCCGCCATGCGGTACTGCGCACGGGCGTTCTCGACGTCGAACTTGAGCTGGTCGACTTCCGCGGCGCTGACCAGCTGCTTGTCGACCAGGCGGGTGGCACGCTGGTAGTTGTTCTCCAGCTTGCGCATCTCCGCCTCGGTCTGCGCCAGGGTCAGGCGCGCGCGGTCCGGGTCCAGCCGCACCAGCGGCTGGCCGGCATGGACCTTCTGGCCTTCCTCGACCAGCACCTGCAGGGCCACGCCGGAGGTCTTGGCGACCACCTGCGATTCAGCGCGCGGCTCCAGCGCCGCGGTGCCGGTGTAGCTGGCTGCCACGGCGCGACGAGACGCCTTGGCCACCTCCACCGGCACCGCGTCGGCGGCCTTTTCCTCCTTCTTGTCGCCTTCCTTGGCGGCCTGTTCGTTGGCGTCGCCGGACTTGCAGCCGGTCATGAGCAGCGTGGTGGAGAACAGCAGCGCGGCGGCACAGACTCCGGTGCGGCCGAGCGTGAAGGAGATTCGCGACATCGTCGTGTCCCTGGTGGATGCGGTGAACAGGTGTTGTAGGCAAGTAAATCACCACCTGACCAGAACGCCAATGGCCCAAAGGTCATGGGTTGTGGGACAGGCCCTATTCACCCCCGTTCCCGTGGCCGGCAATCGCAGGCATACTCGGGTCGTTCCGTGTCACCCCCACTCCGGAACGACTCCAAATACAGCCTTCCGGACAACGAAACCAATGCGCCCGCAGCCGCTCGCCGCTTGTCTCGCTCTGGTCGTCTTCCTGCCGTTCTGGGTCGCCCGAGCCACTCCGCAGTCCGTTCCTGCCACACCGCCCGCCCCCGCTCCTGCCGCCACCCCGGCGCCGGTCCCGGGACCGGAAGGCCTCACCGGCCATCCGGACAAGGGCAAGATCCTCACCTACACCTGCCAGGGCTGCCACGGCATCCCCAACTACAAGAACGCCTATCCGAACTTCAGGGTGCCGAAGATCGGCGGGCAGTCGTCGAAATACCTGACCCAGGCCCTGGTCGAGTACCGGGAAGGCAAGCGCAAGCATCCGACGATGCAGGCGCAGGCGCAGAGCTTCTCGGACCAGGACATCGCCGACATCTCCGCCTTCCTTTCCACCCTCAAGTAGGCGCTCCCATGTCGACAGCCAAGAACGCTCCGCGTTTCGCCATCGTCCTGCTTGCCGCCCTGGCCATGGCCGCATGCAGCCAGTCGCAGGTGGAATCCACTGAAAAATCGGCCGGCGACCCCGGCCATGCCAGCGGCGAGCATGGGTCCAGCTCGTCGGCGGGCCTGCCGGCCGGGCGCATCGAGGCCGGTGAGAAGCTCGCCCATACCAAGGGCAAGGCCACTGGCCAGAGCTGCATCGACTGCCACGGCCCGGACGGCAACGCGCCGATCGACGCGACCTACCCGAAGCTGGGCGGCCAGTACGGCGATTACCTGGCGCATGCGTTGCAGGCCTATCGTGCCGGCGACCGCCAGCATGCGTTGATGACGCCGCAGGCGGCCAACCTCAGCGACCAGGACATTTCCGACCTGGCGGCCTACTTCGGATCGCGCGCGACGCAGCTAAGGGATCTGAAGGGCGTGCACTGAGTGCATGAAGCGCGGCGTGCGGGAGAACCGCGCGCCGCGTTTTTTCCGCGGATCTGATCCTGCCGCCTTCTGTAGGAGCGGCTTCAGCCGCGACCGGAAACATTCCGGCCAGGAAAGGCTTCAAGGCGCCCATACTCCGCGGTCGGAGGCCGAAGCCCCTCCCACAAGGCAGGCGAATCCCGCGTGGCCACCGCGCGCCTCAGCGCACGCTGCCGTTGTTCTCCTGCAATTCCTTCTTGAACGGGATATCCGGCGGCGGACGCGCCTCGGCCGGCTGCTCCTGCATGTTCGGATTGGTCAACCCGCAGCCGCCACCAAACTGCAGCAGCGACACCACGCACTTGATCTTGGTGTTGGTGCCGGGAATCGGAATCTCGATCTGCTTGACGCCGCTGCGCACCCAGTCCGCCAGCAGCGACTGGCTCGGCACCCAGTACTGGTCGAACGACGTGGGCGTGTAGTCGTAGGGCGGCCGTTTCAGCCACGTGCCCGCATCGGCCAGGCGTTCGCGGGTCCAGCCATCGCTGTCGCTTCCGGGCGCACCGCGCGACGTATCGCCGGCGCCCTGGCCCTCGCTCGGCACGCGCAGGCTGCCATCGCGGTTGTACAGCCCGCTGCCCTGCGCGCCGGCCAGATCATCGCCCGCACGTTGCTGGTGCCCCACGCTCCAGTCCTCGCCGGCCGCCTGTGTATCCCAGCCGCCCGCGTGGTCGGCAGCGCGCGGGCCGCTGCCGCCGGTCGCCGCAGGATTGCCGGCCGGGCGCTC
>DJAN01000238.1 GCA_002429615.1 Lysobacteraceae bacterium UBA6001 | reverse complement strand
GGTGCCGCGACCGGCGCCGGCGGCCGAGCGCTGGCCGCCTGGTGCGACGCCTTGTAACGCACGCCGATGAACAGCGCGATGGCGCCGATCACCACCAGCAGGCCGATGCGGATGCGCCATGCCCAGTTGCGCGGGCCGGCCTTCGTGTCCGGGGTGTCGGCGAAGGCGTACTCGGCGAACGGCACGTCGCGGCGGGTGGTATCGAGCAGGCGCGCCTCGCGCAGCAGTTCGCGCGCGCGCGGCTGGTCGTCGGCATGCACGACCCACACGGTGGGATGGGCCTGCGGGTTGCCTTCCTCGAGATAGCTGAACTGGCCGCTGCGGCGGCTGCGGTAGGAGCGGCCGTTGCTCAGGCGCACGTCGATGCCGGCATCGCGCAGCAGTTTGGCCACGCCTTCGGCGGTCTCGACACGTTGGCTGCTGAAGATCTTGCGCATGGCTCAGTCCTTCGCCGGCACGGCGTGCGGTTGGCCATCGGGTACCACGCGGATCAGCCCTTCCTGCGAGGTGCTGGCGACCAGCACGCCATCGCGGGTGAAGAACTGCCCGCGCGCCAGGCCGCGCGACCCCTGCGCGGTGGGGCTGTCGAGCGAATACAGCAGCCAGTCGTCGGTACGGAACGGCCGGTGGAACCACAGGGCATGGTCGAGCGAGGCCATCTGCACGCCCGGGGTGTAGTAGCTGATGCCGTGCGGGAAGGTGGAGGTGCCGAGCAGCTGGAAATCCGAGGCGTAGGCGAGCAGGGCGCGGTGCAAGCCCTGGTCGTCGCCGACCGGATCGCTCAGGCGCAGCCACATCTGCTGGAACGGCGGACGCTTGGGCGGATTGAGCTCGTCGCGCGGGAACACGTGTCGGAACTCGAACGGGCCGCCACGCGAAAGCCAGCGCTGCACCTTCACCGGCAGTTTCTCCAGCACCTCGGGCGCCAGCGGCGGGGTCGGCGCGATGTCCTCCGGCTGCGGCACGTCGGGCATGCGCGACTGGTGCTCGGCGCCGTCCTCGTGTTCCTGGAAGGATGCCGCGCAGAAGAAGATCACCTTGCCATGCTGGATCGCGGTGACCCGGCGCACGGAAAAGCTGCCGCCGTCGCGGGTGCGGTCGACGTCATAGACGATCGGCGCCTCGATGTTGCCGGCGCGCAGGAAGTAGGCATGCAGCGAATGCGCCTGGCGGCCGTTCTCGACCGTGGCCTGGGCGGCGGCCAGCGCCTGGCCCAGCACCTGCCCGCCGAACACGTACTTGGTGCCGATGTCGCGGCTCTGGCCGCGGAACAGGTTGTCCTCCAGCCGCTCCAGCGAGAGCAGGCTGATCAGTTCGGAGACGACGGGTTCGGCGGAGTCGGACAAGATCGCGGCCTGCGGGACGATAGGCCGCGATTATAGCGGGCAGCGCCCGCCGGCCCCGCTCAGGCCGGCTTGCGCAGGCGGGCGCCGAGGGCCTGCAGTGCGGCCTGGGCGTCGTCGCTGTACCAGGACTCGACGAAGCGGTCGAGCTGGATCAGTTCCGGCGCCAGCGCCTCGCGCAGGTCGACGCGGGCCACGTCGCGGGTGTGCAGCATCGGCTGGCGCGGCAGGCGCAGCAGGTCCTGCAGCCAGGCGATGGCGCGCGCCACCACGAGGTCGCCGTCGACCAGCTCGTCGACCAGGCCGATCTGCACCGCCTGCTCGGCCGGCACCATCTCGCCGGCCACCAGCAGGCGCTCGGCACGGTGCGGGCCGACCACGCGGCGCAGCAGGCGCTGGATGCCCTCCGGCGCGGCCAGCCCGACCTGCACTTCGTTCAGGCCAATGGCATAGGGGCGCGCGCTGTCCACGCTGCGCGCCATGATCCGGTAGTCGCAGCACAGCGCCAGCACGCAGCCACCGGCCGGCGCGTGGCCGGTCAGCGCGGCGACCACCGGGATGCGGGTCTCGGCCAGGGTCTTGGCGGCGCCGAAGAACGCCTGCCAGCTGTCGAAGAGCTTGTTGCGGTCCGCGCCATGCGAGAGCAGGTAGGGCACGTCGAGGCCGCCGGAGAAGATATGCGGCGCGCCGGACAGCACGATGGCGTGCTTATCGTCGGCCTGCGCCTGGTTCACCGCGCCGATCAGCTCGCGGCACAGCGCGGTATCCAGCGCATTGGCCGGCGGCCGCGCCAGGCGGATCTCGCGGATGTCGGCGTGGTCGTGGATATCGATGCTCATGACGGGCTCCTGGCGGCTGTGGCTATGATAGTCGGCATGAACACGACCCGCCTGCTGTGCGTTCTCATCGCCGTCGCCGGTTTTGCCAGTGCGACCGTCCACGCCGCGCCCGCGAAGACCTGCGCGCCGCAGTTCCGTGACGGCTGGGTGCGCCTGCCACCGGCGCCGTCGATGCCGATGGCCGCCGGCTTCGGCACCTTCGTCAACGACTGCGCGCAGCCGGCCGCGGTGGCCGCGGCCAGCAGCCAGGGTTTCGGTGAGGTGTCGCTGCACGAGTCGGTGCAGGTGGACGGCATGAACCGCATGCGCGAGGTGGACAAGCTGGCGCTGCCGGCGAACGCCAAGGTCACGCTCGCGCCGGGCGGGCTGCACCTGATGCTGATGCAGCCGAAGCAGGCGCTGGTCGAGGGTGCCAGCGTGCCGGTCACCTTCAAGCTCGAAGACGGGCGCAGCGTCGAGGCGACGCTGCAGGTGCGCAAAGCCGCGCCGTAAGACGCGGTGCGCGATGCGGCCTCAGGTCGAGGCCGCCCGGATCGCTTCCGGCAGCGGCGCGCTCTTGCCGCTCTGGGTGTCCATCCACACCACCACCACGTTGCCGTCCGAATACAGCACGCTGTCGTCGGCCTGGTCGACGATGCGATGCCCGATGGTGACGCTGCTGTTGCCGAGGCTCTCCACGAACAGCTCCACCACGATGTCGTTCGGCCACACGATCGGGCGGCGGTAGTTGACGTTGGTCGCCGCCACCACCGGGGCGATGCGGTCGCTCATCGACACGCCCGGCACGCCCAGCATCCAGCGCACGCGCGCCTCCTCCAGGTAGGAGATGTACTTGGCGTTGTTGACGTGGCCCATGCTGTCCATGTCGCGCCAGCGCACGCTGATCGGGATGCGGGCGAGGATCTTGTGCGGGATGTTGCCGGTATCGCTCATCAGGAACTCTTCTTGCGGGTGGTCTTGGCGGGGGCTTTCTTCGCGGCCTTGGCGGCGGCCTTGGCTTCCTTGGCCGCCGCTTCGCGTTCGCTCTTGCGCGGCGGCAAGGCGGAAGGCTTGTTCGCCACCGCGGCCGGGCGGGTCGGGCGCGTGCTCACCGAAGGCAGCATCTTGGCCAGGAACTGGCCGGTGTAGGAACCCGGGTGCGCGGCCACGTCTTCCGGCGTGCCGGTGACCAGGATGCTGCCACCGCGATGGCCACCTTCCGGACCGAGGTCGACGACCCAGTCCGCGGTCTTGATCACGTCCAGGTTGTGCTCGATCACCACCACGGTGTTGCCCTCGTCGCGCAGCTTGTGCAGCACGGCCAGCAGCGCCTCGATGTCGTGGAAGTGCAGGCCGGTGGTCGGTTCGTCGAGGATGTACAGCGTGCGCCCGGTATCGCGGCGCGACAGTTCCTTGGACAGCTTCACGCGCTGCGCCTCGCCGCCGGACAGCGTGGTCGCGCTCTGGCCGAGCTTGACGTAGCTCAGGCCCACATCGACCAGGGTCTCCAGCTTGCGCGCGATGGACGGCACCGGCTCGAACAGGTTGAGCGCATCCTCGACGGTCATTTCCAGCACGTCGTTGATGTTGTAGCCCTTGTAGAGGATCTCCAGCGTCTCGCGGTTGTAGCGCTTGCCACCGCAGATGTCGCAGGGCACGTAGACGTCGGGCAGGAAGTGCATCTCCACCTTGATCATGCCGTCGCCCTGGCAGGCCTCGCAGCGGCCGCCGCGCACGTTGAAGCTGAAACGCCCGGCGGAATAGCCGCGCGCACGCGACTCCGGTACCTGCGCGAACAGCTCGCGCAGCGGCGTGAACAGGCCGGTGTAGGTGGCCGGGTTGCTGCGCGGGGTGCGGCCGATCGGCGACTGGTCGATGTCCACGACCTTGTCGAACAGGTCCAGGCCCTCGATCTCGCCATGCGGTGCCACCGGATGCGAGGCGCCGTTGATCTCGTTGGCGGCCAGCGAGAACAGCGTGTCGTTGATCAGCGTCGACTTGCCCGAGCCGGACACGCCGGTGATGCAGGTCAGCAGGCCGGCCGGGATGTCGAGGTCGACGCCCTTGAGGTTGTTGCCCCTGGCGCCGCGCAGGTGCAGCGTCATCTTCGGGTTCGGCTTGTGGCGCTGCTTGGGAATCTCGATCGCGCGCTTGCCCGACAGGTACTGGCCGGTCAGCGAACGCGGCGCATCGAGCACGTCCTGCAGGCTGCCCTGGCCGACGATTTCGCCGCCATGCACGCCCGCGCCGGGACCGATGTCCAGGATGTAGTCGGCCAGGCGGATCGCATCCTCGTCGTGCTCGACGACGATGACCGTGTTGCCCAGGTCGCGCAGGCGGGTGAGGGTGCCGAGCAGGCGCTCGTTGTCGCGCTGGTGCAGGCCGATGGACGGCTCGTCGAGCACGTACATCACGCCGACCAGGCCGGCGCCGATCTGGCTGGCCAGGCGGATGCGCTGCGCTTCGCCGCCGGACAGGGTGTCGGCCTTGCGTTCCAGGGTGAGGTAGTCGAGGCCGACATCGACCAGGAAGCCGAGGCGTTCGGCAATCTCCTTGACGATCTTGGCCGCGATCTCGCCGCGCCAGCCCGGTAGGTGCAGGTGCTTGAAGAAGTTCAGCGCCTCGTCCACCGGCAGTACGACCAGATCCGGCAGCGGACGGTCGGCGACGAACACGTTGCGCGCGGCCTTGTTCAGGCGTGCGCCATGGCAGTCCGGGCAGGCGCGCTCGCTGATGTACTTGCCGAGTTCTTCCTGCACCGCCGGCGACTCGGTCTCGCCGTAGCGGCGCTCCAGGTTCGGGATGATGCCCTCGAAGCGGTGCTTGCGCTGGGTGCGCCCGCCGGCCTCGGTGAAGTAGGTGAAGGTGATGACGTCATCGCCGCTGCCGTACAGCACGGCCTGGCGCACGTCCGCCGGCAGCGACTGCCACGGCGCGTCCACGTCGAACTTGTAGTGCTTGGCCAGCGAGGCGATCAGCTGGAAGTAATAGGCGTTGCGACGGTCCCAGCCACGCACGGCACCGGCCGAGAGCGACAGCTCCGGATGCACCACCACGCGCTCGGGATCGAAGAACTCGGCCATGCCCAGGCCATCGCAGCTCGGGCAGGCGCCCATCGGCGCGTTGAACGAGAACAGGCGCGGCTCCAGCGCCGGCAGCGAGTAATCGCACACCGGGCAGCTGTATTTGGAGGAGAACAGCTGCGGTGCGGCCTTCTCGTCGTCCAGCGACTGCACGGCGGCCATGCCGTCGCCGAGCTTGAGCGCGGTCTCGAAGGATTCGGCCAGGCGCTGCTTGATGTCCTCGCGCGGACGGAAGCGGTCGATCACCGCCTCGATGGTGTGCTTCTGGCGCAGCGCCAGCGACGGCACCGCGTCGATCTCGTACAGCTCGCCGTCCACGCGCACGCGCACGAAACCCTGCGCGCGCAGCTGCTCGAACACCTGCGCATGCTCGCCCTTGCGGTCGCGGATCACCGGCGCCAGCAGCATGAAGCGCTGCTCCGGGTCCAGCGTCAGCACCTGGTCGACCATCTGGCTGACCGTCTGCGCCTCCAGCGGGTAGCCGTGGTCCGGACAGCGTGGCTGGCCGACGCGGGCGTACAGCAGGCGCAGGTAGTCGTAGATCTCGGTGATCGTGCCGACGGTCGAGCGCGGGTTGTGCGAGGTCGACTTCTGCTCGATCGAGATCGCCGGCGACAGGCCCTCGATGTGGTCCACGTCGGGCTTTTCCATCACGCTGAGGAACTGCCGCGCATACGCCGACAGCGACTCCACGTAACGACGCTGGCCTTCGGCGTAGATGGTGTCGAACGCCAGCGACGACTTGCCCGAACCGGACAGGCCGGTGATGACGATCAGCTTGTCGCGGGGCAGGTCGAGATCGAGATTCTTGAGATTGTGCGTCCGCGCGCCGCGGATGCGGATGTAATCCAGCGCCATTCGTTCCTCTGGAGCGAGAGCTTTCGAGCGGGGGAGGTGGCCGGTGGGCCAATAGGGAAGCGTATCGACTGGGGCAGGCAGGGGCAAATCGCCGCAGGGGCAGTATCACCAGCGCCGTCTCAGGTTCTGCGACATGGGGGCGGAAGCCGGAAAGACAAAGGGCGCCCCTCGGGGCGCCCTCGGTCCACCGGCCCGGGGCCGGCCTGACTACTTCAGCACGGTGAAGGTCATGCGTCGGTTGCGCGCGCGGCCTTCCTCGCTGGCGTTGTCGGCGATCGGCTGCGACGCGCCATAGCCCTTGGCCAGCAGCTGGCTGGCCGGAACGCCCTCGGCCACCAGCGCGGCGACCAC
>DJAN01000218.1 GCA_002429615.1 Lysobacteraceae bacterium UBA6001 | reverse complement strand
CCACGCGCGCGGCGCAACGTCGCCACCAGCTGCGACAACGGCGCCTCCGCGCGATGCGCGCGTGCGCTGCCGGCGGCCAGGCTGTAAGGCGCGGCGCCCTGGGCGATGAACACCAGCGTCTCCGGGCGATAGCCCAGCCGCAGGGTGGGCATCGCCGCCACTTCACCGCCGTCGGGGATCAACCGCCAGAAGCGGTCACGGCTCGGCACGGCCAGCGGCTGCGGCGCCGAGCGCTGCGCGGCATCGCCGCTGCCAAGCTGGAACGCCAGCCACGGCCCGGCACGCTGCACCCACGGTGCGTCCTCGCTGTCGCGGCTCTGCACGATCCAGCGCGTGGCCTGGTTGTCCGTCGTCTCGACATCGACGCGCCCCACCGGGAAGCGCCCGGGCAGCGTGTAGACGTAACCACGTTCCTGCGGCTGCCCCTCCAGGCGCAGCCAGCGCGTGGCATCTGGCCGCAGCGGCCCCGGCAGCTCGGCGCGCGCCACGCGCAGCGGCGGCAGGTTGCCGGACAGCAGCTGCACGCGCAGGTAGCGCGCGTGGCTGTCGAGCACGATGCGGCGTTGCTGCAGGCGCTGGGCGCCATTGCCCAGGTCCATCACCGCGGCATGCGGGTCGAGCAGGTACCACTCACGCAGGTCCTCGCTGCCCTCCACCCGCAGCTCGGCCTGCACCGGGTCGGATGCGGCCTCCCACTCCAGGCGCAGCGCCTGCATCGGCGCGCGCAGCGCGCTGGCGTCGAGCAGCCAGGCACGCGGCGCGACCGCGGCAGGCGCGGCGCCAGGCTCGCGTGCCTGCAGGCGGCGGATGCGTCCATCGGCATCGCGTTCGGCGATCAGCTCAAGATCACCGGCGCGCACCGTGCCCTCGGCGGGCAGTGCGAACACCGGCAGCCCCTGGAACTCGGCGGCCGGCACCGCCGCATCCACATCGGCCAAGGCCGCCGGCAATGGCTGGCCCTGCGCATTGAACGGCTGCACGTCGGCCAGGGTGGGCGAATGCGCGGTGCGATAGACCGCTTCGTCCAAGGGCACGCGATAGGCGCCGGCATCGGCGCCCTCCAGTTGCAACGGCCACTGCCGCACGTATTCGGAGGGACTGTTGAGCACCGCCGCGAGCGCGCAGACGGGAACCCACAATGCCCAACCCACGATGCCACCCACCACACGCCTCATGCGGCCTCCTCCTGCTGCGGCGGCGTCGGCGCCCGCGGAGGCGCCGGCGCGAAATAACCGACCAGCGTGCACAGTAGCCCGTAGGCGATGAAGGAACCGATGCCGAGCAGATTGCCCAGGTGCTGGCGGTCGACCAGCACCAGCTTGCCCAGCACCAGCGCCATCAGCACCGCACCGGCCAGCCACAGCGCGCGTTGCTGGCGGCGCGAGCCGGAGATCCAGCCGGCCACGCCAAGCACGCTCCAGACCACGGTCAAACTGGTCTGGCTTTCGCCGGCGGACAACAGCGACGACGCCCACGGCAGCCCCACCCAGTGATGCACGCTGCGCAGCGTGGCCAGCGTGATCCACAGCAGCGCGGCGAGCGCGGCCAGCGGGACGCGGCGTGCCGCCAGCCCCGCGGGGGCGTGATGCCACAGCGCGTATACCAGCAGCGCCAGCGCCGCGAGCTGGGTCAGCTCGCCGGGGTTGAGCACCGGCAACCACGGTAACGGCTGCGCGGACAGCTGCGCGAACAGGGAGACGAACCAGACCAGCGCGACCACCGCGGCGGCGGTGGCGCGCAGCGCCGGCAGCCACGAGGCGAAGGCGTCGCCGAGCGGGACGCACAGCCGGTCGCCGCGCAGCAGCGCGACCGCCAGCAGCAACAACCAGGGCGCGGCACCCAGCGCCAGCAGCCAACCCCCGGCAAGCGTGTAGTGCACGCCGAGCCAACGCAGGCACAGCGTCGCCACGCACGGCCACAGCAGCCACCAGGCGAACTGCGCCGCGGCGGCGAAGCGACCGGCCGGCGGCGCACGCAGGCACCACAGCGCGCGTGCGCCCGACAGCGCGAACAGCGGCCAGGCCCAGGCGCCGTGCCCGGACAGCGGTGCGTGGCCCAGCACGCTCTGCGCCAGTGCCAGCGGCATGCCGAGCACGAAGGCGGCGGCGGTGGTCGCCGCGAGCGCGGCGGCCGGACGCCGACGATGCACTTCGGCCGCCACCCAGCCGGTGATGCCGGCGATGGCCAGCAACACCGGCGCGCGCGCATCGCCCACCACGAAATGCCCGACCTCATGGCTGACCACGCCGGTCCACCACACCAGCGCCCACAGGTAGGCCACCAGTGCCGGCGCGGGCAAGCGATGCGCACGCCAGTTCCAGGCGATGGCGAAACCGGCGATGGCGATCAACAGGCCGCTCATGAAGTTCGGATTGGCGATCGCCCGCAGCGCCTCGCCGGTGACCGGCGTGGCCACCGCGAAGGCCACCATCGCCGCCAGCTGCAGGCCGACACCGGCGAACTGCGGCAGGCGACGTTCCTGGCGCAGGCCCAGCCACACCAGCCCAGCGCCTTCCAGCGCGAACACGCCCGCGCTGGCATGCGCCGACAAGGCGAGCGGCACCGACAGCGTGGCGAAGCCCACCGCCAGCACCGCATGCGCCTGGCCGAGCAGCCGCGTGCGTTCCTCGCGCAGGCAGAACCAGGCCAGCAGCACGTAGATCGCCGCCGCGGCCAGCGCGCAGCCCGCCAGGGGCCAGCGCTCGCCGTGCAGCAGGCCGGCCTGCAGCGCGAAGGCGACCAGCGGCGTGCCGAACACCAGGCTGCCGTCGATCCAGCGCGAGCTGCCTTCGCGGCGCGCGTACAACACCGGAATCAACAGGTAGAAGGCGAAGAACAGCAGCAGGAACGGCTCGGTGCTGTTGAACTGCGCCGGCTTGTAGCTCAGCACGCCCCACAGCGTGCCGATGCCGAAGGTGAAGGCAAAACCGAGCAGGTTGAGCACGCGCCATGGGCGCCACCAGGCAATCGCGAACACGCCCGCGTTGACCAGCGCGTAGTACGAGAACAGCGCGACGTGGTTGCCGCTGCCGGTGGACAGCCACAGCGGCGCGAGGAAGCCGGCCAGCGTGCCGAGCACCGCCAGCGTGCGCGATTCCTGCAGCACGGCCAGCACGCACATGCCGGCCACCAGCAGCACGCTCAACCCGAACGCGGGCCCGGCATTGATCGACCCGGTCAGCTTGAACGCAGCGAACACCACCAGCAGCAGCGCGCCGATCGACCCGCCCTGCAACGCCAGCCCGAAGCTCGGTTTGGCCAGGCGCTGGCGCCAGCCGAACACCAGGCCACCCAACGCGGCGGCGGCGATGCCGGCCAGGCGCAGTTCCACCGGCAGGCGCAGCCAGCCCTGGTCGCTGGCGTACTTCAGCAGCGCGCCGACGCCGGCCAGCAGCACCAGCATGCCGACCTTGACCGGCACGTTGCCTTCGGTGAACCAGCGTTTGGCGGCTTCGAGGTAGCGATCGAGCGGGCCGGGGCCGCGCGGAATCCGCGGAGTCTCGGCGATGCGCGGCGGCGGCGCAGCCGCTTCGACCGGGGTCGCGAGATCGGAAGAGCGTCGT
>DJAN01000241.1:34340-34605 GCA_002429615.1 Lysobacteraceae bacterium UBA6001 | reverse complement strand
CGGCTCGCACGTGTCGGGCACGATCGCCGAAGTCACCAACAACGGCATCGGCGGTGCCGGCATCGCCTACAACGCACGCGTCGTACCGGTGCGGGCGCTTGGTCGCTGCGGCGGCTATTCCTCGGATATCAACGACGCCATCGTCTGGGCTTCCGGCGGCCACATCGACGGCGTGCCGGACAACCCGAATCCCGCCGAAGTGATCAACATGAGCCTGGGCGGCGGCAGCGCCTGCGACAGCGATACCCAGGCGGCGATCGATTCG
>DJAN01000241.1:0-34135 GCA_002429615.1 Lysobacteraceae bacterium UBA6001 | reverse complement strand
GTGGTGGTGGCCGCCGGCAACGACAACGGCAACGTCGCCGGGCACTCCCCGGCCAGCTGCGCCAACGTCGTCACCGTGGGTGCGACCGGCTACAGCGGTCAGCGCGCCAGCTACTCCAACTACGGCGACGGCGTCGACCTGGCCGCGCCGGGCGGCGCCGGCAGCGAAGGCGTGCCGAACGGCTACATCTGGTCCACCGTCAACAGTGGCACCAGCACGCCGGTGGCCGACGCATACGGCGGCATGACCGGCACCTCGATGGCCACCCCGCACGTGACCGGCATCGTCGCGCTGATGCAGAGCGTGGCCGCCCAGCCGTTGACGCCGTCGGTGGTCGAAGCGCTGCTGAAGGCCTCCGCACGCGCGTTCCCGGTCAAGCAGGACACCGGCAAACCGCTGGGCGCGGGCATCGTGGACGCCGCCGCCGCGGTGGAGCGCGCGCGCAGCTACGGCCAGCCGCTGAGCGGGCGCCCGCTCACCGACAATATCGCCGAGTCGCTGCCGCCGCTGGCGTCGGGCCAGAGCGTGATCTACGTGATCGAAGTGCCCGCGGGCAAGAGCTCGCTGGAATTCAGCAGCTACGGCGGCCGCGGCACGCTGGTGGCGTATGCCGGCTTCGAGTCCGAACCGCTGGCCACCGCCAACATCGGCGCCTCGACCCGTCCGGGCACCAACCAGATCATCACCCTGAAATCGCCCGCCGCCGGCCATTACTACTTCAAGGTCGCCGCATCGGCCGATGCCTCCGGCGTGACGGTACGCGCGCGCACCCTGTGACGGGAAACCACACCACCGTCGCACCATCGTGCCGCCGGGACGCCTTGCGTTCCGGCGGCATTCGCGTGGCCTGGCTGGGGATGGCGTGGTGCTTGAGCGCGTGCGGTACTGCCGACGCCCCACCCCCCGCCACCGCCAGCGCGGGGACGCCGCGCATGCAGGCCGATGCCAGCTCACCGCGTGTCTCCCTGCCATCGCAGGCCAACATCGTGGACGTGGACGCCACCGATGCCGCCATGCCGGTACGCCTGCATCCGGGCCAACTGTTGCGGGTGCACCTGCGCGAAAGCCAGGCCACCGGCTACCGCTGGGAAGTGCAGGCACAGCTGCCCCCCTCGCTGCGGCTGGAAGCCGAGCCGGGCGCGCGCATCGACCAGCGCGACGACGCACGCACCTGGAGTTTCCGCGTGCTCGCCGCGGACGTGACCCGCCTGCAGTTCGACTACCGGCGCGGCTGGGATGGCGCGACCGATCCGGCGCAGGCGCTGACATTCGATCTGCACATTCACTAGGACGTGCGTGTGCCCCGACATCGACGCAATCGCTTAGGATCGACCCCGCCGCCCGACGCCACCTGGGGACGCCGGGGCACGTAATGAGCATGGGTGAATGCCCCGGACGCGGTACCGCTTTGGCGACTTCGAACTCGACCCGGCTTCCCGGGAACTGTGGCGCGGCGGGGCGCGCCTGGCGTTGCCGCCAAAATCATTTGAATGCCTGGCCTACCTGATCGCCCATCGTGACCGCGCGGTGGGCCGCGATGAACTGATCTCCGCCGTATGGGGCCGCGTGGACGCCAGCGACACGCTGGTCGCGCAGACCTTGCTGCGCGCGCGCAAGGCGCTGGACGACAGCGGCGAGCGCCAGGCGATGATCCGCACCGTGCCGCGCTTCGGTTATCGCTGGGTGGCGCCGGTACAGGAAATCGCGCAGGCGCAGCTGCCACCGGTCAGCGACATCGTGGCGGCATCACCGGCCGATTCGGCCGAGCCGGCCACGGCGGTGCCTGAATTGGCACCACCTCCCGCCGCGCTACCATCGCGCCCGCGGTGGCTGGTCGCGACACTGGTGGGCCTGGCATTGCTGCTGGTCACCTCGCTGCTCTGGCTGGGGATGGGCGCACGCGCGCCCCAGCCGGCCAAGGACGCCAACGCGCTGGCGCTGATCCTGCCGGTACGGGTATCGCCCAACGACGCCGAGACCTCGTGGGTGCGGCTCGGTGCGATGGACTACATCGCCAACCGCGTGCGTCGCAGCGGACTGAAGGTGGTCCCCAGCGAGCAGACCCTGCATATCGGCGGACAGGTCGACGACACCACATTGCATGACCCGGCCACCTGGCAGCAGCTGCAGGCCGACAGCGGCGCCCGATGGGTATTGGCGCCGGAAGCCAGCCGCGATGGCGATGGCTGGCGCGTGCACCTGCAATGGCGCGAGGGCGCGCAGGAACGCATGGTCGAGGCACGCGGCGCCACGCCACTGGCGGCCGCGGCGATCGCCACCGACACCTGGCTGCACCGCCAGGGCCGGCGTTCACGCCAGGACACCCCGACACCATTGACCGAACGCGTGCAGCAGATCGATGCCGAGCTTTCCGCCGGCCAACTCGCGGCGGTACGCCGGCTGATCGATACCGCACCCGTGGCGCAAGGCGAAGCCCCCGCGCTGCGCGTGCGCAAGGCACAGCTGGCGTTTCGTTCCGGGCAGATCGACCAGGCCGAACAGCAGTTCCTGCAGCTGCTGGGGGCCGGCCCCGACGCCATCGACGCCGATACCCGCGCGCGCGTGCTGATGGGCCTGGGTGCCGTCGGCATTCGTCGCCACAACTTCGTGGATGCACAGGCGCGCTATACCCAGGCGCTGGCCCTGCTGCAGGACGACAGCGAGGGCCTGGATGACCCCAGCATGCTCGGCAACGCCTACAACGGCCGCGGCGTGGCTCGCATCGAACAGCAGCAGATGGAAGCCGGCGTGCAGGACCTGGGCATGGCGCGCATCGCGATGCAGCGCGCCGGCGACCTGGTCGAGGCGGCGATGGTCGGCACCAACCTCGGCATGCTGGAGAACCGCCGCGGCCATCATCCGCAGGCGCTGCAGGAGTTCGATCGCGCGATCGCCACCTACGAGCGCTTCGGCGTGCGCGACTACCTGGCCGCCGCGCTGAGCGCCAAGGCTGAAACCCAGCTGGCCCTGGCGCAGCCGGATGCCGCCCTGGAGACGATCTCGCGGGCACAGGTCAACGCCATCGCCGTCGAGGACACCACGCTGGCCACGCGCGTGGAAGCGGTGCGTGCCCGCGTGCAGATCGAGAACGGTCGCCTGCGGGATGCAGACGCCACCCTGGCGCACCTGCAGGCGCTCGGCGTGCCGCCGGATGCCCAGACCTGGCGTGCCTTGTCATTGCGCCTGGCGTTGGCGCGCGGCGACGTGCAGGCCGCCGTCGCGCTGGCGCGGCAGTTCCCGGACTCGCCGGCACCGCCGACCGAGATGACCCTGCTGCGCACGCAGGCGGCGTTGCGCGCCACCGATGCCGCGCTCGCGGACCGGCTGCAGGCCCTGCTGGCCACGCCAGCGCCCGGTGACGAAACCGATGCCGATGCCCTCATCGCGCAGGCGCTGCTGGCCGCGCGAGATGGCGCGGGCCTGGCACACGCACTGGCGCTGCTCGACAGCCCTGCCGCCGAGGCCATGCGCGCCACCAGCCCCGACAACCGCGTGCGTCTGGGCGTCACCCAGGCACGGCTGCTGCTCGCCGCGGGACGTGCGCAGGACGCGGCCGCCCTGCTCGGCAGCGACCTCGCCGGCTACGCCAGCAGCGACTATCGCGTGGCATGGTCGATGGAGGCGCTGTACCGCGAACTCGGTGACGGGGTACAGCGCGAGCGCGCGCGGATCCAGGCCGATGCACTGCGCGGCGAGCGTCCGCCGCGGGTGCCGCCGGTGCTTTGAACCGGCGGCACCGCCTGCGTCACGGCCAGTTGAGGTTGAACGACACCCCCACGGTGCGCGGGTCGTTGTAGACCGCGGCCATGTAGTTCTCGATCACGCCCTTGAGGTTCTTCTCGTTGGTGATGTTGCGCGCGAACAACGCCACTTCCCACGCACCGTAGCCACCGGTGTAACCCAGCTTGAGCCCACCTTCGAAATTGCCGTCGGCGTTGAACTCGGCGCTGTCGTACAGCACGAAGCTGGTGTAGCCCTGCTTGTTCCAGTCGGTGGCGACGAAGAACGCGCCGCCATCATTGACCGGGATGTCGTAGCGCGCAGCGATGTTGAGGTTGTACTTGGGTGCGTTCGGCAGCGGGTTGCCGTCGATCTGGGCGAAGGTGTTGGCGCCGACCTTGATGGTCGGGTCGTTCACGGTGCACACCACCACGCCGTTGAGCGCGCACACCTGCGCATAGACGCGGTCGTCCTGGATTTCGCTGTGCAGCCAGCTGGCGCCGGCGCTGATCGCCAGGTTGGGGACCGGGCGCCAGTCCATGTCGGCCTCCAGGCCGTAGGCCTTGGCCTTGTCGGCGTTGAACAGCACGCCGTTGCCGTTGGCGTCGTTGCCGTTGAGCTGGATGTCATCGACGGTATAGGTGAAGCCGGTGACGTTCAGGCGCAGGCGGTTGTCGAACAGGCTGCTCTTGATGCCCGCTTCCCACGACAGGATGGTTTCCGAGTCCGCCGTGGTGAAGTCGGAATTGAACACCGCCGAGCGCCCCTGGATGGTGGGGCCGCGGAAGCCACTGGCCACGCGCGCATACACATTGAGCTGCGGATTGATCTCGTACATCGCGCTGAGGTCCCAGCTTGGCTTGGTGTCCGACATCTCCACGTCGTAGCGGCCGCGATAGGTGACCACGCCGGCAGCGGTGTCGGCGGTCTTGAGCAGACGGGTGCGCTTCTTGTCCTCGGTCTCGCGCACGCCGGCGGTCAGGGTCAGCGCGTCGGTGGCCTTCCAGCTGACCTGGCCGAAGCCGGCCCAGGAGGTATTGGTGTTGCGCAGGCGCACCCAGTTGTTCGGATTGCGTGCAGCGCCTTGCAGGAACCAGGCGCGCTGGTAGAAGTCGGTGGTGTCGCGGCCATCGAACCAGAACGCGCCGACCTGCCACTGCAGGTCGCGCTCGCCGGTGCTGGCCAGGCGCAGTTCCTGCGTCCACTGGTCGAGGTCGCGGATCTGGCCCATCGACTGGCCGTAGCCGTTCGGCACGCCGTTGACGGGGTAGTCGGCGGCGGCACCGCCGTCGGTATCGCCGCGCGAATAGCCCGAGGTGGTCTCATAGGCGGTGATCGAGGTCAGCTCGACGCCGCCGAAGTCGTAGGCAGCCTTGATCGAGCCGCCGTAGGTCTTGTACGCCTGCGGATTGTTGTCGGCTTCGTCGTAGCGCACGCGATCGCGCGCCACATCCACCTCGTTGGAGCCCTTGGTGATGGCGTTGCGCAGGAACAGCGTGGAGGTGCCGTCGTAATCGCGGGCATGGCCGGAGAACAGCAGCGAGAACTGCTCACTGGGCTGCAACAGCAGCTGGGCGCGCACGTTGCGGTCGTCGAAGCCGCCCATCGTGTCCTTCTTCGGGGTGACCGTGCCGTCGGCACTGGTGCCGTTGAAGTCGTTGTCCACGTAGTCGTCGCGGTGCTGGTACAGCGCCGAGATGCGGAACGAGGCGACGTCGTTGATCGGCCCGCCGAAGCCGCCGTCGAGGTTAATGCTGCCGTAGGTGCCGTAGCTGGCCGACAGGCGGCCGCTGTAGTCCTGGCTCGGCTTGATGCTGTCGAACTTGACGATGCCGGCGGTGGTGTTGCGGCCGAACAGCGAACCCTGCGGGCCGCGCAGCACTTCGATCTGGTCCACGTCGTAGACCGGGTTGGACTTCAGCACGACGTGTTCGAGCACGACGTCGTCCTGGATGATCGAGACCGGCTGCGAGGCACCGAGGTAGAAGTCGATGTTGCCCAGGCCGCGGATGTAGAAGCGCGGGAAGATGCGCCCGGTGGTGGTCTCGGCGTAGAAACTGGGCACCTTGCCGGAAAGCGCCAGCAGGGTGTCGTCGCCGCCGGCGGTGTACTCGCGCATCTGCGCCCCCTGCACCACGCCCACCGAAACCGGCACCTGCTGCAGGTTTTCCTCGCGGCGCTCGGCGGTGACGGTCACCGCATCAAGCGAAGTGGCGGTGGCATTGGCCTCGCGCGTGGCGGCGGGCGCCTGCGGCTCGGCATCGGCGGCGAAGGCCGGCGCGGAGAGCGAAGCCAGCAGCAGGGTCGCGCAGTGGAGGGCGAGCGCGCGGCGGCGCGGGAACGAGGTACGGCGGGCAGCAGCAAAGCGGCGCATGGGTGGATCCTGGGCAGGTGGCGGGAATGATTCCATTCGGCCGCACCAGCCGTGCCAGCACCGGGCCAAGCGGGGCACGGTAGGCCAGCGATGTTGCACTTTGGTGGCAATGCGCCGCAGCGCCTGCCAGGACCCGCGTCCGCCCCGGCCACCCACCGGGACGGACGCGGGGGCCGGCTCAGCCGGCCTTCTTCTGCTCTGGCGCCGCCTCGGCCACGCGCACGGCGTCGCCGGTGGCAATGCCATCAGGCGGGTTGTCGATGACCTTGTCTTCAGCCTTCAGCCCATCGGCGAACTCGACGACGTTGCCCAGGTCACGGCTGATACGCACGTCGCGCAGCTGCGCCTTGCCCTGCGCGTCGACCAGCGCCAGGCGCACGCCGCCCTTGCCGACGATCAGCGCGCTCGGCGGCAGGCCCAGCGTGGTGCCGCCATTGGCGACATCGAAGCGCACGGTGGCATAGGCACCCGGCAGCAGTTCGCCGGCCGCGTTGTCCACCGCCAGCTGCACCAGCATCGCGCCGGAATCGCTGTTGATCGCCTGCGACAGCGACTGCACCGTCGCATCGTAGGTCTTGCCCGGATGTTCGGGCACCACCAGCTGCGCATGCACGCCCGGGCGGATCGCCGCGATCTGCCGCTGCGGCACGCTGACGTAGACGCGCAGGCGGCTCAGGTCCGACACCACGAACAAGGCGCTGCCGGTGCTGCTGCCGGTATTGATCAGCGCGCCGACATCGGTGTTGCGCTCGGTGACCACGCCGTCGAACGGTGCGATCAGCTGCTTGTAGCGCGCCAGCGTCTGCGCACGGGCGACGTTCGCGTTCAGCGCCTGCGCACTGGCCTCGCGCGACTGGCTGGTGGCGGCGCGCTCATCGGCATCCTGGCGCGACACCAGGCGCGTATCGACCAGTCGTTGCCAACGCTCGGCGGCGGCCTTGGCGATGGCCGCATCGCTGCGCGCGCTCGCCAGTTCAGCCTGCGCCTGGCTCAGCTCCTGGTCCAGGTCCGGCGTCTCGATCTCGGCAAGCACCTGGCCAGCCTTCACTGGCTGGCCGATATCCGCGTTCCAGCGCTTGAGGTAGCCGCTGACGCGCGCGTAGATCGGCGCGCGCGACCAGGCTTCGACGCGGCCGGGCAGTTCCAGCGCATCCACCGGTACCGGCGTGGGATGGATCACGCCAACGGTGGGGATGCTGCGCGACTGCGCGGTGGATTCCAGCTGGTGCGCGCGGGTGGCGCGCACGATGAGGCCGGCGGCCACCGCGCCGATGACCAGGACGAATGCGACCAGCACCGGCAGGCGGCGCGACGGACGGGGCGTGGGAGTAGGCGTGGGGTTGGGCTGGGACATGATCAGGGCACTCCGGCGGCCGTTTGCGGCTGCGCGAGGACGGTATGGCGGGAAGTACGACCGTGCACCAGGCTGAACAGCACGGGCACGAAGACGAGGGTGGCGAAGGTGGCGCAGACCAGGCCGCCGATCACGGCACGGCCGAGCGGGGCGTTCTGCTCACCGCCCTCGCCCATGCCCAGCGCCATCGGCAGCATGCCGATGATCATCGCCAGCGCGGTCATCAGCACCGGGCGGAAGCGCACGAAGCCGGCCTCCAGCGCCGCGGCGGTGGCATCGCCAAGTTCGAGCAGGCGCTCGCGCGCGAAGCTCACCACCAGCACGCTGTTGGCGGTGGCCACGCCCATGCACATGATCGCGCCGGTCAATGCGGGCACCGACAACGTGGTGTCGGTGAGGAACAGCATCCACACGATGCCGGCCAGCGCGGCCGACAGCGCCGAGACGATCACCGCCGGGTCCAGCCAGGACTGGAAGTTCACCACGATCAGCAGGTAGATCAGCACGATCGCGCCCAGCAGGCCGAACAGCAGGCCGGAGAACGCCTTGTTCATCGTCTGCACCTGGCCCATCAGCTCGACGTGGCTGCCCTTGGGCACTTGGTCGGCGGTCTCGGCCAGCAGCTTGCGGATGTCGGCGGCGACCGCGGCGAGGTCGCGGTCCTCGGTGGCGGCGTGGATCTGCACCATCGGCTGGATGTTGTACTGGCTGACCAGGGCCGCCGCGCTGGTGCGGGTCAGCGTGGCCACGCCGCCGAGCGTGGTTTCCGCCGGACGCGTGCCGTTGCCGACCGGCAGGTTCTGCAATGCGGTGAGCGAGTCGAGGTCGCGCTGCGGGGTCTGCATCACGATCGAGTACGTCACGCCGTTGGCCGGGTTGAGCCAGTAGGTGGGCGCCACCTGGCTGCTGCCGGCGAGGTTGACCACCAGCGAGTTGGTGACATCGCGCGTGGTCAGGCCGAGCTGCTGCGCCTGGGTGCGGTCCAGGTCGACGTTGAAGCGCGGCGCGCGTTGCGACTGCTGGATGCGGGCATCCGCCACGCCTGGCACCGCGCGCAGCTTCTTCAGCAGCATCTGCGCATAGGCGTAGTTGCCGTCGAGGTTGCCGCCGCGGACCTGGATGTCGATCGGTGCCGGCGCGCCGAAGTTCAGGATCTGGCTGACGATGTCCGCCGGCGGGAACGAGAACGTGGTGTCCGGGAAGCGCTTGGGCAGTTCATCGCGCAGGCGCCGCACGTAGTCGGCGGTGGGCGGGTGGCCTTCGCGCAGTGCGATCTGGAAGTCGCCATCCTGCGGGCCCATCACGCCGGTGTTGTTGTAGGTCAGGTTGATCGCGCTGGGCGGCAGGCCGATGTTGTCGACCATGGTTTCGATCTGCCCGGACGGAATCACCTCGCGGATCACGCGTTCGATCTCGGCGAAACGTGCGGCGGTCTCCTCCACGCGGGTGCCGACCGGCACGCGCACGTGCATCAGCACCTGGCCCGAGTCCACCGACGGGAAGAAGTTGGCGCCCAGGAACGGCACCAGGCCGAAGGACACCACCACCGCGACGGTGAAGCCGATGAGGAAGCCGCGGCGGTTGCCCAGCGCGCGCGCAAGCAGGTCGCGGTAGCCATTGCGGAAACGCTCAAAACGCGCCTCGAAGCCGCGCTGCAGGCGCACCAGCGGGTTGCGCGAGGGCGGCAGCGCTTCATCGTTGCCGTGCAGGTCGGTGTGCGGCGCATGCGGACGCAGCAGGTACTTGGCCATCGTCGGCACCAGGGTGCGCGAGAGGATGAACGAGCACACCATGGCGAAGATCACCGCTTCGGCCATCGGCACGAACAGGTAGCGCGAGACGCCTTCCAGGAAGAACATCGGCACGAACGCGATGCAGATGCACAGCAGCGAGACGAACGCGGGGGTCACGATCTGCTGCGCGCCATCGAGGATCGCGCTCTCCACGTCCTTGCCCTGTTCCAGATGCCAGTTGACGTTCTCGATGGTCACCGTGGCATCGTCGACCAGGATGCCGATCGCCAGCGCCAGGCCGCCGAGCGTCATCAGGTTGAGCGTCTGGCCGATCGCCGACAACGCGATGATCGAGCCCATGATCGACAGCGGGATCGAGATGGCGATGATCACCGTCGAGCGCCAGCTGCCCAGGAACAGCAGGATCATGATGCTGGTCAGCGCCGCGGCGATGGCACCTTCGAGCACCACGCCCTTGATCGCGGCGCGCACGAACAGCGACTGGTCGTTGATCGGCACCACCTTCAGCGCTTCCGGCAGGCCGGCCTTGATCTCCTCCAGCTTGGTGCGGATGCCGTCGACGATGGCCAGGGTCGAGGCCGAGCCGTTCTTCAGCGTGGACATCAGCACCGAACGGCCACCATCGACATGGACGATGTTGGTCTGCGGCGAATTGCCGTCGTGGACGTCGGCCACGTCGCGCAGGTAGATGGTGGTGCCATCGACCACCTTGACCGGAATCCGGCCCAGGTCCTCGATCGCCGAGGGCGCGCTGTTGAGCTGCAGGGTGTACTCGAAGTTGTCGATCTTCTGCGTGCCGATCGGGGTCAGCACGTTCTGCGCGGCCAGCGCGTTGGCGATGTCCTGCGCCGACAACCCGCGCGCCTGCAACGCTTCCGGACGCACGTCGATCTGCACCAGGCGCTGCTTGCCGCCGTAGGGCAGCGGCAGCACCGCGCCGGGCACGGTGATCAGCTGGGTACGCACCGAGTTGGTGGCGATATCCGACAGCTGCTGCTCGCCCAGGCCCTGGCCGGACAGCGCCAGCTGCAGGATCGGCACGGTGGCGGCGTTGTAGTTGAGGATCACCGGTGGCTGGATGCCCGCGGGCATCTGCCGCAGCGCCAGCTGCGAGGACGCGGTGATCTGCGCGTTCGCCACCGCGATATCCACTCCCGGCTGGAAGTAGATCTTGATGACGCTGATGCCCGGATAGGTATTGGCCTCGATGTGCTCGACATCGTTGACCGTGGTACTGAGCAGGCGCTGGAACTGCGAGGACACGCGGCCGGCCATCTCGTCGGGCGGCAGGCCGGTATAGGTCCAGGCCACCGCGATCACCGGGATGTCGATCTGCGGAAAGATGTCGGTGGGGGTGCGCAGCGCGGCGAGCACGCCGCCGATCAGGATCAGCACCGCCATCACCACGAAGGTGTAGGGCCGCCGCAGGGCGACCCGCACGGCTTGCATCAGCATGCGGATACCCCGCACGGGACGGCGGCGCGCCCGCGCATGCGCGGGCCAGGCAGGAACGAAACAGACATGTGGGGGGAACTCTGCAATCCGGCCGTCGCCCCGGGAGGGACGGCGGCAGGCGGTGGGGGTTTCAGGTCCAGGCCGGCCCATCCCGCCGGCCGGGTACCACGTACAGCCACAGGCACGCCTTCCCGACGCGCCGCTTCCGCAATCTAGCGGGGCGGAGTCCTGCGATTACACGGCTTCCATTGAATGAGGCGATGAGCCAGATTCATCAATGTGCAGAAGTACGCCTGTTCCCGCACCGGGCACCCGTCCTGAAAGTCATGGTCGATGGGCAGGCGGTCATGTCGCCGCACTCGGCAAAGCGCGGTGCGGGGGTTTGTCACCCCGCTTTGCCGTAGGAGCGGCTTCAGCCGCGACCGGGGGATCCTGCCGTCGCGGCTGAAGCCGCTCCTACCGCGGACAGGTTCGGCGCGCCGGGGCGCCCCGGCGAGGGGAACAGCAGCGCCATCGCCACCGCCGCCAGCCCCACCGCCATCGACCCCAGGTACATCCACGCGTAGCTGCCGAAACGGTCGAACAGCCAGCCGCCCAGCAACGGCCCCAGCGCCATGCCCAGCCCGGACAGCAGGCTCGCCGCGCCAAACACGCTGCCCAGGATGCGCGCCGGAAACGCCTGCCGCGCCAGCGAGGCATACAGCGGCATGGTGCCGCCATAGGCCATGCCGAACACCAGCGCCACGGCGTAGAAGCCCCCCAGCCGGTCCACCGCCAGATAGCTCGCCGCCGCCAATGCCTGCACCAGCAGCCCTACCACCAGCACCGGCTTGGCGCCCTTGCGGTCCGCCGCCACCCCGAACAGCAGTCGCCCCGCCAACCCGGCCGCTCCCTCCACGCTGTAGATCGTCACCGCCGCGGTCACCGGCAGGCCGCAGCCCATCGCATAGCTGACGGTGTGGAAGATCGGCCCGGAATGCGCCGCGCAGCAGGCGAAGAAGGTCAGGCCCAGCACGAGGAACGCGCGCGAACGCAGCGCCTGGGCCAGGGTCATCGGTGCATCGGCGGCGGCGCCCACTTCGGCCTGGCCCGCGCTGGCCCCGGGCGAGGCGCGCAGGAACACCACGGCCGGCACGCTCAGCAGCCACGCCAGCAGCCCCACCAGGTGCAGGGTCTGGCGCCAGTCGTAGTGGGTGATCAGCCATGCCACCAGCGGCGACATCGTCAGCGGCGCCACGCCGACGCCGGCCGATACCAGGGAAACGGCCAGGTTGCGGCGACGCTCGAACGAGGCCGCGGTGGCCGCGATCACCGGGGTGAAGAAGCTCGCCATTGCCACGCCCATCAACACGCCGAAGGCCAGCTGGAACTGCAGCAGCGTGCCGGCGCGCGCGGCCAGCTGGCAGGCGAGCCCGAGCATCAGCGCCCCGGCCAGTACCACCGGGCGCGGGCCGTAGCGGTCGCTGAGCGCGCCCCAGCCGAACGCGGCGAGGCCAGCGGCGAGGAACGCCAGCGTCATCGCCGCGGAGAGTCCGGCCCGGGACCAGCCGGTCGCCGCGCTCATCGGTGCCAGCAGCACCGCGAGGGAGAACACCACGCCGATGCCGACACAGCCGACCAGCGCACCGGCGGCGACCAGGGGCCAGTTGTGATCGATCGGGGGTGCGGGCGAACGGACCATGGGGCGGCTCCGGCAGCGTGTCGAAAAGACGACGCGCCAGCAGGGCGGGAATCGACATCGTTCCGCTACAGTGGCGCCCTTTCCCCCGCTCGCCTGCCCATGTCCATCGTCCTCACGCCCTTCGCCCGTACCCGCCTGTTCCCGCGCGAGGCGCGCCGCAACACCGTGCAGGACTGCACGCCGGAGCAGTTCGAGCGCTATCTCAACGAGCACGCGCCGATGCGGGTGCTCGACGGCTATGCGCCGTTCTGCAAACTGCATGTGCACGCCAACTGGACGTCCACGCGCTGCCTTACCGTGCCGATCACCGCGGCCAACCGCCACCAGCTGCGTTCGGGCTATGAGGCACGCAACCGCGAGGAACTGCCGGTGCTGGTGCGCTGGTTCGAAGGCGTGGAGGCACCACGCGCCAACTACCTGCTGCCCATTCTCTACAGCCGCGAACAGCTGGCGATCGAAGGCGCGCCGATCGAGGCGGACTGGGGCATCGTCGGCTGCCTCTACACCGCCGCACCGGAAGAAATCCCGATGGCACCGATCACGATGATGCGCAACGCGCTCGGCGTGGAAGAAGGCGGTTCCGGTGTGGCGCTGGACCGCGAGGCCTACCGGCGCGCGGTGGCGTTCTGGGAGACCAACGCCAACTGGCGTCCTTGAGCCGGCGTCAGACCAGCATCTGCCGCACCTTGTGCAGCAGCTCGTCCAGGCTGAAAGGCTTGGGCAGCAGGGCCATGCCGTGGTCCAGGAAGGCCTGCCGCTGCGCCGCGCCCTCGGTGTAGCCGGTGATGAACAGCACCGGCAGCTGCGGGCGCAACGCGCGCGCCGCATCGGCCAGCGCGCGCCCGTTCATGCCCGGCAGGCCGACGTCGGACAGCAGCAGGTCGATGTGGGCATCGGCGCGCAGTTCGTAGAGCGCGTCGTCGGCATTGGGCACGTCCACGACCTGGTAGCCGGCCTCGACCAGCACCTCGCGCACCATCAGCCGCACCACTTCGGTGTCGTCCACCAGCAGCACGCGCTCGGCGCGACCGCGCGGGGCACGTTCGGCGAGGGTGGCCACCGCCGGCAGGGGACGCTCGCCACGTGGCAGCAGCAGCTCGACTTCGGTGCCCTCCCCGGGCTCGCTGACGATACGCGCCACGCCACCGGACTGGCGGGCGAAGCCGTAGGTCATCGACAGCCCCAGGCCGGTGCCCTCGCCTTGCGGCTTGGTGGTGAAGAACGGCTCGAACACCCTCGCCAGCACATCGGCGGGAATGCCCGCGCCGTTGTCGATCACCTTGATGCTGATGTAGTCACCGTCGGCCAGATCGGGCTCGCGAACGCTTTGCACGTTTTCGGCGCGGATACGCACCGCGCCCTCTCCCGCCAACGCGTCACGCGCGTTGATGACCAGGTTGAGCATGACGTTCTCGAACTGGTTCGGATCGGCCACGGCCACCAGCGGGATGTCGCCAAGCTCGAATTCCAGTTCGATGTTCTCACCGGTGGAACGCCGCAGCATGTCCTCCAGCGACCGCACGCGCTCGCCGACATCGAACGGCTGCGGATCCAGCGACTGCTTGCGCGCGAACGCGAGCATGCGCTGGGTCAGCATCGCGGCCCGATGCGCCGAACCGCTGGCGATCTCGGTATAGCGCGGCACTTTTTCCAGCCGGCCGCTTTCCACCGAAAGGGCGATCATGTCCAGGCCGGAGATGATGCTGGTCAGCAGGTTGTTGAAGTCATGGGCGATGCCTCCGGTGAGCTTGCCCAGCGAATCCATCTTCTGCGCCTGCATCAGCTCGCCTTCGGTGCGCTCGCGCTCGGCGATCTGGTGGGCCAGCTCGTAGTTGGCCGTATCCAGCTCCTCGCGATGCACGCGCTCACGCCGGTGCTGCTCGGTCACGTCCTCGACGAACAGCATGCCCAGGTCCGGATCGCGGTAAGGCGTCAGCCGCCACTCGGTCATGCGCATGCCCGAAGGCGTGCCCAGCGCGAAGGTGCCGCTCCAACGGCGTTGCCCCGCCAGCGCGGCGCGCAGCTGCTGCAACTGCTCCGGCTGGCCGCCGAAGCGCTCGGCGAGTACACCGGACATCTCGACGTCGCCGAAAAGCTTGAGGAACGCCGGATTCGCTTCGTGCATGCATAGGCCAGAATCGACCACCGCGATCGGCGCACCAATGTGCTCGAAGATCTCGCGGAAACGCGCCTCGCTGAGGCGCAGCGCTTCTTCCGTGCGACGCACGCGCAGCAGGGTGCGCAGCGTCGCCAGCAGCACGTCCGGGTCGACCGGATGGATCAGGTAGGCATCGGCGCCGGCATCCAGGCCGGTGATCAGGTCGCCGGTGGCGATCGAGGCGGCCGACACGTGGACGACCGGCAGCAGGCGCGTGCGCGGCTCCTCGCGCAACTGGCGCACCACGTCGAAGCCGCTCATGTCGGGCAGGTTGACGTCCAGCACGACCGCGGAGAATTCTTCGGCCGCCAGCCGCGCCAGGCCTTCGGTGCCGGTGCCCGCTTCTTCCACGCGGAACTGGTGGTGCTCCAGCACCCGCCGCACCGCGTAGCGGGTGGCGGCGTTGTCGTCGACGACCAGGATGGGATGCCTATCCGGCATGGGCGCCCTCGTCAGCCAGCTTCAACGGCAGGATCACGAAGAATTCCGAGCCTTCGCCCACCACGCTGTGCACACCGACGCGGCCACCCAGCAGGCCGGCGAACCGCTTGCACAGGGAAAGCCCCAGTCCGGTGCCGCGCAGACGCTTCTGCAACGGCGTATCGACCTGGACGAAGTCCTCGAACAGCGTGGACTGCAGCTCCTCGGGAATGCCGATGCCGCTGTCGCGCACGCTGAAGCGCACTTCGTCCTGCCCCTCGGGCCGGGCGGAGACACGCACATGGCCGTTCGGCGTGAACTTGAGCGCGTTGGAGATGAAGTTGCGCAGGATCTGCGCCAGCTTCTTGTCGTCGGTGTAGAGCATCGGCAACGCCGGCGGATCCTCGAACACCAGGTCCACGTGGTTGCTGCCCTCCACCAGCGGACGGAACATGCCGCGCAGCGCCGAGAACAGGTCCATCAGGTCGAACCATGCCGGCGAGATCGAAATCCGGCCGGCTTCGATCTTCGCCAGGTCGAGCAGGTCGTCGACCATCTCGCGCAGTTCGCGCGCGGCGCTGCTGACGAACCGTACCTGCTTGCGCTGCTCGTCGGTGAGCGGCCCGTCCATGCCGTCCTCGAGCAGGCGGGTCATGCTCAGGATCGACCCCAGCGGGGTACGGAATTCATGGCTCATGTAGGAAAGGAACCGGCTCTTCAGCTCGGACACCTCACGCAGCTGTTCGGCCTGCTGGTCGAGTTCGGCATACAGGGCGAGCACGCCCTGGTTGGTCTCTTCCAGTTCGGCGCGCAGCGCGGCGTTTTCCTCTCGCAGGCGTTGGGGCTCTTCCATGGGATTGTGGCTGGCGCTCATCACAGGGCTCCGAGACGGACGACGACGATGCTGGCATCGTCCCGGCCGCGATCGAAATCACGCTGCAGGACGGCGGCGACCAGCGCCGGGTGGCGCTGGATCAGGCCCGGATAATCGCGCAGGTTCCACCGGGCCTGCAGGCCGTCGCTGTGCATCACCAGCAGATTGCCCGAGAACACGTGAAAATCGAATGCCTGCGCCTTGCGATATTGCACGCCGACGATGCCCGGATGCGAGGCCAGGCCGCGCGAGCCATGCAGGTCGTGGAGGCTGGCGGCGATATTACCGATGCCGGCGAACTCCAGCCGCCCGGAGGCCGGCTCCCAGCGCACCACGCCCACCGCACCGCCGCGGGTGCCGGCCATGCCGGCGTGCAGGCGGGCGATCATCTCGGTGGTCGCCACCAGCCCCGCGCGCGAGGCGGTGACCGCGCCGGCGTTGGCCGCCTCGGTGGCGGGCAGACCGTGTCCCAGGCCGTCGATCAGCGTGATGGCCATGCCCTGCGCGTTGCAGGTCAGGTGCCAAGCATCGCCGCAGGCTACTTCATGGCGCATCGGCAGCCGGAGCGCGCCATAGGCGAGGTCGACCTCCGCCGCCGCCGTTTCCGCATAGACGCGCATCAGCACGATTGCACCGCGCGCGTCCGACCAGACGTCCAGCACCGCGGCCTGGCGGCGGATCGCGCCAAGGCCCAGGCCTTGCGTGCCGCCGGTGGAATAGCCATCGGGCAGGCATTGGGCCAGGTTGAAGCCCGGCCCGCAGTCGATGGCGCACAGCTCCACGCCCAGCCCCGCGCGCGCACAGACCAGCGACAGGTGCATCACGCCACCACGTCCGTGCTTGATCATGTTGGTGGCCAGCTCGGTGGCCGCCAGCGCGACGCGCCCTGCATCCATCTCGCCGAAGCCGGCCAGATCGGCCAGCGCCAGCGCCTCGCGCCGGGCCTGGCCGACCTGCGTGGTTTCCTCGACCGGCACGCGACGGGTCACGTAGCCGGAGAAGTTCACGTCCATTTGGTGATCGTGACCCGCGTACCCTTGCCCGGCGCACTGTCCAGCTCGAATTCGTCCACCAGCCGGCGCGAACCGGACAGGCCCAGCCCCATGCCGTTGCCAGAGGTCCAGCCGTCGGTCAGCGCCTGGTCCAGGTCGGGAATGCCCGGGCCCTGGTCGGCGAACACCAGGCGCACGCCACGGCGCAGGCCCTGCTGCAGGGTTTCCCAATGCATCTCGCCGCCGCCACCATAAATGACGGCGTTGCGCGCCAGCTCACTGGCAGCGGTGACCAGCTTGGTCTGGTCGACCAGGCGCAATCCACAGGCCACGGCCACCTGGCGCACGGTCTGCCGGGCCAGCACCACGTCCTGTTCGATGCGGATCGCCTGGGATCCACGGCTGGCGGTCATGGCGCGACGTCGGTCTGCTGCAGCAGCTTCATGCCACGCTCGACATTGAGCGCGGTGCGGACACCGGTGAGGTTGAGGCCAAGCTCGACCAGGGTGATCGCCACCGCCGGCTGCATGCCCACCACCACGGTGGTGGCGTCCATCACCCGCGCCAGCGCGGAGATGGTGGCGATCATGCGGCCGATGAACGAATCGACGATATCCAGCGCGGAGATGTCGATGAGCACGCCGCGCGCCGAGGTCGCACGGATCTTCTCGGTGAGGTCGTCCTGCAGCGTCAGCGCCAGCTGGTCGTGCATGTCGACCTGGATGGTGACCAGCAGCAGGTCACCCATCCGCAGGATGGGAATGCGCTCCATGTCAGGCGGTCGCCTTGACCACGTTCTGGCCGGTGCGCTTGAGCGCCAGCGCGAGCGCGTCGGCCAGGTTGGCCTTGGTGACGATGCCCTGCAGGTCCAGGCCCAGGTGGACGATGGTCTGCGCGATCTGCGGACGTACGCCGCTGATGATCGCGTCGGCGCCCATCAGGCGGATCGCGGTGACGGTCTTGAGCAGGTGCTGCGCCACCAGGGTGTCGACGGTCGGCACGCCGGTGATGTCGATGATGGCGATTTCCGAGCCGGTGTCGACGATCCGCTGCAGCAGCGATTCCATCACCACCTGGGTGCGCTGCGAATCCAGCGTGCCGATCATCGGTAGCGCGAGCACGCCGTCCCACAGCTTCACCACCGGCGTGGACAGTTCCAGCATTTCCTCCTGCTGGCGCTGGATGACGTCCTCGCGGGTCTTCTGGAATGCCTTGACCGTATGCAGGCCGAGCAGGTCGAGCAGTTCGGAGAGCGCCCACATCTGGTCGCCCAGGTCCTTCGGCGAATCGGCAAAGCCTTCCTGGACCAGTTCGAACAGCGGGCGCTTCAACGAGAAGATGAAGGTCGCCGTGTCCGAGGAACTGAAGCCGCGCAGCACGCGATCGCGCGACAGGTCTTCGAGGAAGTGGCGGATGTCCTGCCACTGGTCGCCCTGCAGGTTGCTGGCATTGGAAGCGGTCATCGCGGCCAGGAACAGGCGCCAGAACTCGCGCACCTGGACTTCGAGCTCGCGGACGCTGATGCGCGCATCCTGGCCCTGCCCGGCCTGGGACAGGTTGAGGATCCAGCTCGACAGGATCTGGTCCTCGTGGCTGCGGATAAGGTCAGTGGTGCGCTGCTGCAGAGCCGCCATGAGCGAGTTCCTGGTGAAGGGGGGGGAAGAGCGCGCCGCACCGGATCGCGAGGCGCATTCAGATTAGTCCAATCCCCGCAGGCCAACCATAGCGGCGGCCCGGGCGGGCAGGCTATGTAGTGAATTTCGCGTATGCACGGCGTGAAAGCCGTTGACCCGGCGCGCGAGGTCATCCGGCATATCCAGCGGGTATTTCGGCCTTTTCCTGCGGATTCGCCAGCGCGCGTGGCTGGCTTAATTATTCATACAAGACCTGTGGACCTGCCGTCCCGCAGCCCGCCGCCGTGATCGCCACGGGCAGCGCGGGCAGCCACTGCGCGCTTCCGTTTCAACGCCGCCTGCGAGGCACGCGGGCGCGTCGCCGTCGAGAGGAGGTCTCGCGTTGACGGCTGCGATCCCGTTTCGCGCCTTCGATGCATCGCGACCTCACGACATCGACAACATCCACCGCGGGGCTTGAGCCCGCGCGATGATGCCGCTAGAATGCGCGGCCCGGGAAGCGGCGCTGCTGCTTTCCGCCGGAAGTTTCCAAGTCCCTCGTGGTCATGCGATAATCTCCGGGCTGTTACATTGCCCCGTCGCCAAGCGGTAAGGCACCTGACTCTGACTCAGGCATTCGGTGGTTCGAATCCATCCGGGGCAGCCAAATCCAGAAAGGCCCGATCTTTGATCGGGCCTTTCTTTTTGCCTGTCGCAAAGACACGCACCGCATCGCGACGCGCGCACCTTAGAAACGACAAAAGCCCGGCCAAGGCCGGGCTTTTGCTTGGGCGGATCCGAAGATCCGCCACCTCCTGCGCGATGGATCAGCGCTTGGAGAACTGGGTCGCGCGGCGGGCCTTGTGCAGACCGACCTTCTTACGCTCGACCTCACGGGCGTCGCGGGTCATGAAGCCGGCCTTGCGCAGCTCGGACTTCAGCGACTCGTCGTACTCGACCAGCGCGCGGGCGATGCCCAGGCGGATCGCACCGGCCTGGCCGGTGGTGCCACCGCCAGCAGCGGTCACGTAGATGTCGAAGCTTTCGGTGTTCTTGGTCAGCTCCAGCGGCTGGCGCACGATCATGCGCGCGGTCTCACGGCCGAAGAACTCGTCCAGCGGACGGTCGTTGACGGTGATGTTGCCGGTGCCCTTGCGCAGGAACACGCGGGCGGTGGAGGACTTGCGACGGCCAGTGCCGTAGTTCTGAGAGATAGCCATGATTAGATGTCCAGGACCTGCGGCTGCTGAGCGGCGTGCGGATGGTTCGGGCCGGCGTAGACCTTGAGCTTGCGATACATGTCGCGGCCCAGCGGGCCCTTCGGCAGCATGCCCTTGACGGCGATCTCGATCACGCGCTCCGGGTGGCGCTCCAGCGCCTGGGCGAGGTTCTCAGACTTCAGGTTGCCGATGTAACCGGTGAAACGGTGATACATCTTGTCCTGCAGCTTCTTGCCGGTCACCGCGATCTTCTCGGCGTTGATCACGACGAGGTAGTCGCCGGTATCGACGTGCGGGGTGTAGACGGGCTTGTGCTTGCCACGCAGGCGGCGGGCCAGTTCGGAAGCGAGACGGCCGAGCGTCTTGCCGGAGGCGTCAACGAGGTACCAGTCGCGCTGGACGGTCTCGGACTTTGCGGTGAACGTAGTCATGGAGAAACTCTTGGTTGAAGTGGTCGGGCTCATTCCGGGGCTGCCGGAACTTTGCCGCGCGTTTTGGTGAAACGAAGAGGCGGGATTGTACCGGGCCACCTGGGCCGGTGCAAGCCGGCCCCTGGCGGGCGGTTGGCAGGCGCCCGGCGCGGGGCGAAAATCCCCCCATGGACGACTCCCTTGCCTCCCGCACCACCGATCTGCGCCGCCACGGCGTGATGGACCACCTGCTGCTGGAAGCCCAGCGCGCCCTGGAGACGGTGTTCGGCGACCCCGCCGCGCTGCGCCCCAACCCGGCGGGCAAGACCCCGGAGGTCCCGCTGGACGAGGCCGAGCGCCGCCATTCCGCGGGGCTGATGCGGATCAACCATGTCGGCGAGGTCTGCGCCCAGGGCCTGTATTTCGGCCAGGCGGCGGTAGCCCGCGATGCCGTCACCCGCGCGCACCTGCTGGAAGCCGCGCAAGAGGAGACCGACCACCTGTCCTGGTGCGCCGATCGCCTGCGCGAGCTGGACAGCCGCCCCAGCCTCTTCAACCCGCTCTGGTACGCCGGCAGCTATGCGCTGGGCGCGGTGGCCGCGCTGCGCGGGGACGACTGGAGCCTGGGCTTCGTGGTGGAAACCGAACACCAGGTGGAGGCGCACCTGGACGAACACCTGGAATCCCTGCCCCCGGCCGACCTGCGCAGCCGCGAGATCCTGCGCGTGATGAAGGCCGACGAGGCCCGTCACGCCGAACACGCCGAGCAGGCCGGCGCGCGCATCCTGCCGCAGCCGATCCCGGCCGCCATGGCGCTGGCCTCCAAGCTGATGAAGTCGGTCGCCTACCGCCTCTGACCTAGCCGGCCAGCTTCAACCCCACCACGCCGGCCACGATCAGCCCGATGCAGGCCAGCCGCGGCCATGACGCGCTGTCGCCGAACAGGAAGATGCCCAGCACCGCCACACCCAGCGCGCCGATCCCGGTCCAGATCGCATAGGCCGTGCCCACCGGCAGCGTGCGCAGTGCCTGGGTCAGCAGCCACAGGCTGATCGCCGCGGCCACCGCGGTGCCCAGGCTCGGCCACAGCCGGGTGAAGCCCTGGCTGTACTTGAGCCCCATCGCAAAGCCGATCTCGAACAGCCCGGCCAGCAGCAGATAGATCCAGGACATCGTGCGTCCTCCTTTTCTCAAGACGAAAAAAAAGCGGCCCGGTGTCTGCACACCGGGCCGCCGTCGGCTCTGTAACGCGGAAAACCGCGTGGCGGGCCGTCCCGCCTGTCGATTCGTGCCGCCATCCTAGACGGCGGCAACGTAACCGGATGTAACCCTTACTCGGCCAGGTTGCGGCCGTGGAACAGCTCTTCGATCTCGCGCTTGAGCAGCGCTTCGATCTTCATGCGCTCCTTGAACGACAGGTTCTTGGCCTTTTCCTCGAACAGGTACTGGTCCAGGTCGAAGTCCTTCAGGTGCATCTTCGTGTGGAAGATGTTTTCCTGGTAGACGTTGACGTCGAACATCTCGTAGCGCGACTTGATGTTCTTGGCCAGGAAGTTCTGGATCGAGTTGATCTTGTGGTCGATGAAGTGCTTCTTGCCCTTCACGTCGCGGGTGAAGCCACGGACACGGTAGTCCATGATCACGATGTCCGACTCCAGCGACTCGATCAGGTAGTTCAGCGCCTTCAGCGGCGAGATCACGCCGCACGTGGCGACGTCGATATCGGCGCGGAAGGTGGCGATGCCTTCCTGCGGGTGGGTCTCCGGGTAGGTATGGACGGTGATGTGGCTCTTGTCCATATGCGCGACCACGGCATCGGAGATCAGCTCCTTGCCGGCCTGCTTCTTGTCGATCACCGGCTCTTCGGAGATCAGGATCGTCACCGACGCACCCTGCGGATCGTAGTCCTGGCGCGCGATGTTCAGGATGTTGGCCCCGATGATCTCAGCCACATCCGTCAGGATCTGGGTCAGGCGATCGGCGTCGTACTGCTCGTCGATGTACTCGATGTAACGCTGGCGCTCTTCTTCCGTGCGGGCGTAGCAGACGTCGTAGATGTTGAAGCTCAGCGCCTTGGTGAGGTTGTTGAAACCCTGCAACCTCAGGCGAGGCAACGGCTTGACCACGGCGGTCTATCCTCTGGGAGACGGGAAAGGGGGCAATTATGGGCCAAAGCGCACGGTAGCGGAACGGCTACCACCGACAACGGTTTACCAAGGGCGAGCCATCCCGTTAAGCTTCCGGGAATCTAGCCGCGGAACCGCCATGAACCTAGGGAACAGCACGGGTATGACATCAGTACGTCAATCGACAGCGCCCCTGTCCCTGGACACGGCCACCATCGAGCGGTTCCTGGCCCACAGCCACCGCCGGCGGTATCCGACCAGGACCGACGTGTTCCGCCCCGGCGACCCGGCCGGCACGTTGTATTACGTGATCAGCGGCTCGATCAGCATCATCGCCGAGGAAGAAGACGACCGGGAGCTGGTCCTGGGCTACTTCGGCGCGGGTGAATTCGTCGGGGAAATGGGCCTGTTCATCGAGTCCGACACCCGCGAGGTGATCCTGCGCACGCGCAGCCAGTGCGAGCTGGCCGAGATCAGCTACGAGCGCCTGCACCAGCTGATGCAGAGCAGCCTGTCCGCCGACGCCCCGCGCCTGCTCTACGCCATCGGCGTGCAGCTGTCCAAGCGTCTGCTCGACACCACCCGCAAGGCCAGCCGGCTGGCGTTCCTGGACGTCACCGACCGCATCGTGCGCACCCTGCACGACCTGGCGCGCGAGCCGGAGGCCATGAGCCATCCGCAGGGCACCCAGCTGCGCGTTTCGCGCCAGGAACTGGCGCGCCTGGTCGGCTGCTCGCGTGAAATGGCCGGCCGCGTGCTGAAGAAGCTGCAGGCCGACGGCCTGCTGCATGCCCGCGGCAAGACCGTGGTGCTCTACGGCACCCGCTGAGGTCCCGGGCGCCTGGACCCACACCGTGACCCCCGGCGCCAGCCGGGGGTTTCGCGTTTCAGGGCAGCGGATCGCCGGCGCGATCCACGCAACCCCAATTCAGGATCGGCGTGCCCGGCGGCAGTACCTGGCGGAAGTAATCCACCCGGCGCGGCTTGGGATTGACCACCACCGGCGCGCGCGCGGCCTTCAGCAGCGGCAGGTCGGCGGTGCTGTCGGAATAGGCGACGGCGATATTGGAATACCCGAGCTCGCGCAGCATGCGCATCTTTTCCTCGTTGTGGCAGTGGCGCACCGCGCCGACACCGCCCAGGCGCGGGCCGACCACGCTGCCAACCACCGGCACGTCCTCGTGGGCCACGAAGGCCAGGATCGCCCGCGCCAGCTCCGGCGGCGCGCCGGTGGCCACGATCACCCGGTCGCCCGCCTGGCGGTGCCCGGCAAAGACTTCCAGCGCGTGCGGCAGCAGCCGCGCCCGCACTTCGTCCTGGTGCGCAAGCACGTAGGCATCGATGACCCGGTTGAACTCACGCGCGCCCTTCAGCCCGAACGTGGCGACCCAGACATAGCCGGAGATGCCATGGCGACGGGTCGGCAGCAGCGCCACCAGCGGCCCGAGCAGCGGCGTCAGCAGCAGCGCGGCCAGCAGCCGCAGCGGATTGCGGCGAATCAGCCAGGCGAACAGGTGCGAGCCGGAGTCGCCGTCGTAGAGGGTGTGGTCGAAGTCGAACACCACCAGCGGCGCGTCGGCGCCGGGCACGGGGTACGCGCTCACGGGAAGAACAGCTCGCGCAGCGCTTCGCCCGGCTCCTCGGCACGCATGAACGCCTCGCCGACCAGGAAGGCGTTGACGCCCTCCCCGCGCATCAGCGCCACGTCGGCCGGCGCCAGGATGCCGCTCTCGGTGACCAGCAGGCGGTCGCGCGGCACCGCCGCGCGCATCGACAGCGTGGTATCGAGCGTCACCTCGAAGGTGCGCAGGTTGCGGTTGTTGATGCCGACCAGCGGCACCGGCACCTGGATCGCGCGCTCCAGCTCATCGATGTCGTGCACTTCCACCAGCACGTCCATGCCCAGCTCCAGCGCCAGCCCGGACAGGTCGGCCAGCTGCGCATCCTCCAGCGCGGAGACGATCAGCAGGATGCAGTCCGCACCCAGCGCGCGCGCCTCGTACACCTGGTACGGGTCGATGGTGAAGTCCTTGCGCAGCACCGGCAGCGTGCAGGCATCACGGGCCTGGCGCAGGTAGTCGTCGGCGCCCTGGAAGAAATCCACGTCGGTCAGCACCGACAGGCAGCTGGCGCCGCCGAACTCGTAGCTCACCGCGATATCCGCCGGGCGGAAGTCGGGCCGGATCACGCCCTTGGACGGGCTGGCCTTCTTCACCTCGGCGATCACCGCCGGGTCACCCTGGGCGATGGCGGCACGCAGCGCATCGGCAAAGCCGCGCACCGGCGAGGCCTCGGCGGCGCGCGCCACGACCTCGGCCAGCGGCACGCGGGCGCTGCGGTCGGCGATTTCTTCGGCCTTGCGGGCCAGGATCGTATTGAGGATGTCGCTCATCGCAGGAATATCGTCAGGACCCCGCATTATCGGCCAAAGCCCTGCGCCCGGCCAACGCGGGGCAGGCACTCATTCGGCGGCCAGCACGCGGGTCAGGGCCACGTACTCGTCCAGCTTGGCGCGCGCGCTGCCGTCGGCGATCGCCGCGCGCGCACGTTCGATGCCCTCGGCGATGTCGGTGGCCACGCCGGCCACGTACAGCGCCGCGCCGGCATTGAGCGCCACGATGTCCAGCGCCGGACCGGGCTGGTTGTCGAGCACGCCGAGCAGCATGGCCTTGGATTCGTCCGGGTCGGCCACCTTGAGGTTGCGGCTGTGCGACATCGCGATGCCGAAGTCCTCCGGATGGATTTCGTATTCGCGCACCTTGCCATCGCGCAGCTCACCCACCAGGGTGCCAGCACCGAGCGAGATCTCGTCCATGCCATCGCGGCCCCACACCACCAGCGCGCGTTCGGCGCCCAGCTCGTGCAGCACGCGCGCTTGGATGCCGACCAGGTCGGGATGGAACACGCCCATCAGGATGCTCGGCGCGCCGGCCGGGTTGGTCAGCGGGCCGAGGATGTTGAAGATGGTGCGCACGCCCATCTCGCGACGCACCGGCGCCACCACCTTCATCGCCGGATGGTGCACCGGGGCGAACATGAAGCCGATGCCACTGGCGGCGATGGCGCGGCCCACCTGCTCGGGCTGCAGCTCGATGATCGCGCCCAGCGCTTCGAGCGCATCGGCGCTGCCGGACTTGGAGGACACGCTGCGGTTGCCGTGCTTGGCCACGCGCGCGCCGGCGGCGGCGGTCACGAACATCGTGCAGGTGGAGATGTTGAAGGTATGCGAACCGTCGCCGCCGGTACCGACGATGTCGACCAGGTGCGTGCGGTCGGCCACCTCGACGGTGCGCGAGAACTCCCGCATCACCTGCGCGGCGCCGGCGATCTCGCCCACGGTCTCCTTCTTGACCCGCAGGCCGGTGAGGATGGCCGCGGTCATCGACTCGGACACCTCGCCGCGCATGATCCGCCGCATCAGCATAACCATCTCGTCGAAGAAGATCTCGCGGTGTTCGATGGTGCGCTGGAGCGCTTCCTGGGCAGTGAAGGTCATGGTCGTCACAGTGAGGCGTGTTCGAGGATTTCCTGGCCCATCAGCACGCAGCCACCGCTGCCGCCGAGGGGGTAGTAGATCAGGTGCATGCGGTACTCGCCCTTGTAGACATTGCCCATCACCTCCAGCACGTCGAAGCGCTGCTTCGGGTTGGCGGGATTGACGATGCTGGGCAGCGGCTTGATGTCCGTGTCGATCACGATGCGCGGATCATCCTCGCCCAGATGGAAGGCCAGCAGGCGGTGTGCCTGCTGCTGCGCGGCGCCGAGGCAACGGGTGGAGGACGGCACCGGCGCGGCCTGCGCGGCGCCCGCCATCAACAGCAGCAGCAAAGCCAGCGACGCACGGATCACAGCGGGCGCTCAAGGAAATTGCGCAGCAGCGCGTGGCCGTGTTCGGTGAGGATGGACTCGGGATGGAACTGCACGCCCTCGACCGGATGCTCGCGGTGGCGCAGGCCCATGATCTCCTCCATCGAACCGTCCGGGTTCTCGGTCCAGGCGGTGATCTCCAGCGCATCGGGCAGCGTGCGCTTGTCCACCACCAGCGAGTGGTAGCGCGTGGCCTCGTAGCGGTCCGGCAGGCCGGCGAACACGCCCTTGCCTTCGTGGCGGATCGGCGAGGTCTTGCCGTGCATGATGTTGCCGGCGCGCACCACGTCGCCGCCGTAGACCTGGCCGATGCCCTGGTGGCCCAGGCACACGCCCAGGATGGGCGTGGTCGGGCCGAGCTTCTCGATCAGCGCCAGCGAGATGCCGGCTTCGTTCGGCGTGCACGGGCCGGGCGAGACCACGATGCGCTCGGGCTTGAGCGCGGCGATCTGCTCGACGCTCATCGCATCGTTGCGCACCACCGTCACCTCGGCGCCCAGCGCCTGCAGGTACTGCACGAGGTTGTAGGTGAAGCTGTCGTAGTTGTCGAGCATCAGCAGCATGGCGGGAATCTCAGGGGGCGATCAGGAAGATCGCGTAGACGTATTCGGTGAGGGTGAGGCTGCCGGCTTCGAGGGATTCGGCCTGGACCTTGTCCGAAGCGCGTGGCTCGGGCACGTCGAAGGCCGGCGGCGGCGGCGGCGGTGGCGGAACCGAGCTGCCGTCCCGGGGGCCATCTCCCCAACTGCCCGCCTGGATGCCATACGCGAAATCGGGGGCGACCTCGGAGATCGTGTAAAGCCCGCCCAGTCGGACGCCGTAGGCATCGGCGAGCTTGCCGGCAGTTTCGCGCGTCTGGGCTACGGCCTCACGCTTCAGCTCGCCGCGCACGCGCGTTTCCTCGCTGTAGGAAGGCGTCACGCCGCTGACCTGCAAGTGGTCGCTGGTCTTCAAACCGCCCAGCACCGCGCGCACCTGCTCCAAGCGGGAGAACGTGGCCGACAGCCGACGGCTGACCTGTGTGCCCTCGAATACCTGCCGTCCATCCACGTACCGGCTGCTGGGTTCGATCGAGAGCGAAGATGCCTCGACGGAATCGGCCAACGCGTTGTTCGCCTTCAACAGACCCAGTACGGTGGCCGCGTCTGCCTGGACACGGCTACGGGCGAGTTCGGGCGAAGCGTCGGTCTGCTCCAGGCGGACACTGAGCATGAAGCGATCCGGCATGACTTCCCGCTCGCCTTTCCCGCGCACCAGCAGGTGCGGCTGCGACGGCAGGCTGTTGACCTGCGCCGCTGCCACCAACGGCGCCAGCATCAGGCAGGCGGACACGACAACGGCAACAAGACGGCGCATGCGGACAGTTCCTTGTGTCATGGGTCAGGCCAGGGCGGCGTAATCGCCGCAGAGGGTATCCACCATCGCGGCGGTGGTCGCCCACGAGGTGACGAAACGGATCACCACCTCGCCGTCGGCGCGGGTTTCCCAGCGCTCGAAATCGTAGCGGCGTGCCAGTGCATCCAGCTGCGCCGGGGTGACGACGATGAACTGCTGGTTGGTCGGCGACGCCACCACGAAGCGCGCGCCGGCCGCTTCCAGCCCGTCGCGCAGGCGCCGCGCCATGCGGTTGGCATGCTCGGCCAGGGCGAAGAACAGGCCGTCCTCGAACAGGGTGGCGAACTGCACGCCCAGCACCATGCCCTTGGCCAGCAGCGCACCACGCTGCTTGAGCAGGTAGCGGAAATCCTGCTGTAGCCCCTCGTTGACGATCACCAGCGCCTCGCCGAGCAGGGCGCCGTTCTTGGTGCCGCCGATATAGAAGGCGTCGGTCAGCGCGGCGATGTCGGCCAGGGTGAGGTCGTTGCCTTCGGCGGTCAGCGCCGCGCCCAGGCGCGCGCCATCCAGGAACAGCAGCAGCCCGCGCGCACGGCACAGGCGCGAGATCGCCTCCAGTTCGGCGCGGCGATAGATCGTGCCCAGCTCGGTGGTGTCGGAGACATACACCAGCTTCGGCTGCACGAGGTGTTCGTTGTCGTGCACCGCCAGCAGCGCTTCGATGGCTTCCGGCGTCAGCTTGCCGTCCACGCCCGGCGCGGTGAGCACCTTGTGCCCGGTCAGCTCGATCGCGCCGGTCTCGTGCACGGCGATATGCCCGCTCTCGGCGGCGATCACCGCCTGGTGCGGGCGCAGGAACGCGCCGATCGCGGTGAGGTTGGTCTGCGTGCCGCCGGCCAGCAGGTGCACCTGCGCCTGCGGTTGCGCGCAGGCCGCGCGGATCAGTTCCGCTGCCCGCTGGCTGTGGCGGTCCAGCCCATAGCCGGCGTTCTGCTCGCCACTGGCGCTGGCGAGCGCCTGCAGCAGGCGCGGGTGCGCGCCTTCGCTGTAATCGTTGCGGAAGCCGATCCGCGCCACCAGCGCGTCCATCACAGCCCCTTCGCCGCCTGGGCGACGGCACGGAACAGCGCGCGGCCCTTGTTCATCGTTTCCTGCCATTCGGCATCCGGGTCGGAGTCGTAGACCACGCCGCCGCCGGCCTGCACGTACAGGTGGCCGTCCTGGATCACCGCGGTGCGGATCGCGATGGCGGTATCGGCATCGCCATGCCAGCCGATGTAGCCCACCGCGCCGGAATACACGTTGCGGCGTACCGGCTCCAGCTCGCGAATGATCTCCAGCGCGCGGATCTTGGGCGCGCCGCTGACGGTGCCGGCCGGGAACGTCGCGCGCAGCACGTCGCTGTAGCTCAGCCCGGCCTTCAGCTTGCCGGTCACCTCGCTGACGATATGCATGACGTGGCTGTAGCGCTCGATCACAAACTGCTCGCCCACCTCCACGGTGCCCGGCTCGGCGACGCGGCCGACATCATTGCGGCCCAGGTCGATCAGCATCACGTGCTCGGCGCGTTCCTTCGGGTCGGCCAGCAGCTCGGCTTCCAGCGCGGCGTCCTGCTCGGGCGTGGCGCCACGCGGACGGGTACCGGCGATCGGCCGCACGGTGACCACGCCATCGCGCAGGCGGGCCAGGATTTCCGGCGAGGAGCCCACCACCTGGGTGCCGCCCACATCGACGTAATACATGTACGGCGACGGGTTCAGCGCGCGCAGCGCGCGGTACACGTCGATCGGCCGCGCGCGGAACGGTACGCGCAGGCGCTGGCTCGGCACGACCTGGAAGATGTCGCCGGCGCGCACGTATTCCTGCGCCTTGCGCACCACCTCGTGGTACTCCTCGCGGGTGAAGGAGGAGCGGAAATCCTGCTCGTCGATGGCATCGGACACCTGCGCCTGCGGGTAGCCGGCGCCGGCCTGGCGCAGCCGGTGCGCCAGTTCGTCCAGGCGCCGGTTGGCGCGCGCGAAGGCCTGCGGCTGGCGCGGGTCGGCATGCACGATCAGGTACAGGCGGCCCTTGAGGTTGTCGAACACCGCCAGCTCTTCGGAGAGCATCAGCAAGATGTCCGGGGTACCGAGCTCGTCGGGTTTGTCGCCGGCAGCCAGGCGCGGCTCGATGTACTGGATGCACTCGAAGCCGAACCAGCCCACCAGGCCACCGGTGAACCCGGGCAGGCCGTCGAACTGCGGCACCGAATGCTCGGCGCGCAGCGCCTCGACCTCGGCCAGCGGGTCGGCGACCTCGCGGGTCTCCACCACTTCGCCCAGCTCGCTCACTTCCAGCGTGTGGCCGCGGAAGCTGTACACCCGCCGCGCGGGCAGGCCGATGATCGAATAGCGACCGAAGCGCTCACCGCCCTCGACCGATTCGAACAGATAGGTATAGGGGCCGTCGGCGAGCTTCAGGTAGACCGAAAGCGGCGTGTCCAGGTCGGACAGCACTTCACGGACGACGGGGATGCGGGTGTGGCCTTCAGCGGCCTGCTGCTGGAACTGCTCGGCAGTGATCAAGACGACTTTCCTTCCGGGAGGCTGCGGTGCGGGGACGGACGACGGCAACGGGCCACCATCGCCACCAGCGGCGAGCGGAAGAGAAGGAACGCGGGGTCGTCAGAGTGGACACCGCCTCACTTTAACCCAAACCCGTGGCCGGTGTGGGCGTGGTATCGGACGAAACCGTCAAGCCGACAGCAGCGGACAGCCCTCGGGCAGGTGCATGCGCAGCCGATGGCGCACGCATTCGATATGGAAGTGCCGCGATTGCACCGGTTCGCCATCGAGGTTGAGGGTCAGCGGCGCGGGCGCCTCGATCTCCAGCCAGGGCAGCTGCCGGCGCTCGGCCACCCGTTCCAGCGCGGCCCGCTTGCCGCCCCGCACCAGCGTGCCGAGCGTGGCCGCCACTTCGCCTTCGAGGCCGGGAATCACCGTCACCTCAAGCAGGCCGTCATCGATCAGCGCGTCCGGGCACAGCGCCTGCCCGCCGCCGGCCTGGCGCCCGTTGCCTATACCCAACGCAATGAAGCCTCCCTCCCAGGCGAAGTCCGGGCCGCGCAGCCGTGCCTGCACCGGCTCGATGCGCCCGAGCCGCGACAGCCCGGTCACCAGATAGGCCAGGCCACCGAGCAGGTCCTTCAAGCCCTCGTCGGTTTCCACAGTGATCTGGGTACCGAAGCCGCCACTGGCGAGGTTCGCGCACCAGTGGATCTCGCCATTGGCCTGCAGGCGCAGCAGGTCCAGCGCGCGCGCCGGCTGCTCGGCGACCAGGCGCAGGGCGTCGTCGGGATCGGCCGGAATGCCGGCCGCGCTGGCGAAATCGTTGGCGGTGCCCAACGGCAGCAGCGCCAGCGTGGGCAGTGCGTCGGCCGCCTCGTCGCGATGCGCCAGCGTGGTGGCGACCTCGCTGAGCGTGCCGTCGCCGCCACCGGCAATCACCGTATCCACGCCGTCGGCGATGGCCTCGGCCACATAGCGCTCGGCATCGCCGCCTTCCCAGGTCACCCGCACATCAAGGTGGATGCCGCGTTGGCGCCAGTCGCCCACCGCCGCGCGCACCGCGTCGTCGCCAGCGGCCTTGCCGTTGAGGATCAGTCGCCAGCGCGGTGCCTGCATGCGGAATCCGGAATCATCAGAGGAATGCGCGCCACGCTAGCAAGCGCGCGATGCCAGCTTCGTGAACGCATTCAAATCGTCGCGACGGCGATCACCACCATGTCATGGCGATGTCATCGACCCGGCCTAACGTGGGAGGCCATAGCAGGGACGATGGGCGGAGGCAGGATAAGCCTCCAATCTTCCGGGTCCGGCCTGTCCAGGCCGGACCCCTCTCGTTCAAGGCGTCGCAACCTCTCTCCTGCGGCGCACTGGCAAGCGGCGCGCGTTCGCGTCGATCGGGCTGCCGGACCCTCCCCCGACAGGGCCCCGATCGACGCGACGAACGCTGATCAGCGCTCGCCACCGGCGAAATCGCGCAGGGCCTGGCCTTCCATCCGGTACACCGTCCATTCGTCCATCGGCCGCGCACCGGCGGCGCGATAGAAGTCGATGGCCGGCTGGTTCCAGTCCAGCACCGACCACTCGAAGCGGCCGCAACCACGTTCCACCGCCAGCCGCGCCAGATGGCGCAGCAGCGCCAGGCCGGCGCCGTGGCCGCGATGTTCCGGGCGCACGAACAGGTCTTCCAGGTAGATGCCGTTGCGGCCCAGCCAGGTCGAATAGTTGAAGAAATAGACCGCGAAGCCCACCGCCACGCCGTCCTGTTCGCAGACCAGCGCATGCGCGGTGGCCCCCTCGCCGAACAGGCTGGCGCGCAGGTCCTCGACCGAGGCCTTGACCGCATCCGGCTCGCGCTCGTACACGGCCAGCGCGGTCACCAGTTCGTGCAGCAGCGCCGCGTCGTCTGGCGTGGCCGCGCGGATGCGCGGCGCGGGCGCGCTCATCGGGCCGCGGCCACGGCCACGCGCATCCGGCGGATGACGTCGGCGTAGTCCGGCGCGTTGAAGATCGCCGAGCCGGCGACGAAGGTGTCCGCGCCAGCGGCGGCGATCTCGCCGATGTTGTCGGCCTTCACCCCGCCGTCGATTTCCAGGCGGATCGACTTGCCGAGCGCATCGATCTTCTTGCGCACCGCGCGCAGCTTGTCGAGCGCGGAGGGAATGAAGGCCTGGCCGCCGAAGCCCGGGTTCACCGACATCAGCAGCACCAGGTCGAGGTCTTCGAGCACCCAGTCGAGGAAGTCCACCGGGGTGGCCGGGTTGAGCACCAGCCCGGCCTTGCAGCCATGCGACTTGATCAGCTGGATGGTGCGATGGACGTGGCGGCTGGCCTCCGGGTGGAAGCTGATGTAGGTCGCGCCGGCCTCGGCGAAGTCCGGGATGATGCGGTCCACCGGCTCCACCATCAGGTGCACGTCGATCGGCGCGGTGACGCCGTGCTTGCGCAGCGCCTGGCAGACCATCGGGCCGATGGTCAGGTTCGGCACGTAGTGGTTGTCCATCACGTCGAAATGCACCCAGTCGGCGCCGGCGGCGATGACGTTGTCCACCTCCTCGCCAAGGCGGGCGAAGTCGGCCGAGAGGATGGACGGGGCGATGATGCAGGTGGACATGGCGGTCTCCAGGGGAATCAGCGCCGGCGGCGGCGCTGGATGCGGTCGTAGGCGGCGTTGATCTCGCGGGCCCGGCGCTCGGCCTGCTGGCGCAGTTCCGGCGGGGCGCTGGCGAGCTTGTCCGGGTGGTGCTGGGACATCAGGCGGCGGTAGGCCAGGTCGATCTCCGCGGCGGTCGCGTCGGCGCTCAGGCCCAGGGCGCGGTACGGGTCGTCGCGCTCGCCATTGAACCAGCCGCGGTCCGCCGCGTGGCCGAGCAGCAGGCCGACCAGCGCGCCGAACAGCGGGTTGGCCCGGAAGACCAGGGCGCCGATGATGAAACCCAGCAGTTTTCCGTACCAGCGCATGCGGAGCGGGGTCGGGGAGGACAGGGCCGGCAATTCTACGCCAGCGGCGGCGTCGGGACTGGCCCGACCCCCGGCGTCGGGGTCCGGCGGGCGGTGTCGCCGGGTCGTTTCCGGCAGGCCCCCATCCGGGCCCGAAGCGCCGTACACTACGCGGCCCGCTGTCGCCGCCGCGGGCCCGACGGGTCCCGGGGACAGCGCCAATGCGAAGTCCTTAGGAGTGCCTGTGTCGACCACGCTGTTGCAATCCGATCTCCCCGGCCTGCCCTTGCGTCACCGCGGCAAAGTCCGCGATGTGTTCGATATTCCCCGCGAGCGCCTGCCCGCCGACGCGCCGCCGGGCGACTACCTGCTGATGGTCGCCACCGATCGCCTCTCCGCGTTCGACGTGGTGCTGCCCGATCCGATCCCGGGCAAGGGCGAGATGCTGTGCCAGGTCTCCAACTTCTGGTTCAAGAAGACCGAACACCTGATGCCGAACCACCTGACCGGCATCGACGTGGCCAGCGTGCTGCCCGAAGGCGTGGACAAGGCGCTGTACGCCAAGCGCGCGGTGGTGACGCGCAAGCTCAAGCCGGTGCCGGTGGAGGCGATCGCGCGCGGCTATCTCATCGGCAGCGGCTGGAAGGATTACCAGCGCACCGGCAAGGTCAGCGGCATCGAGCTGCCGGACGGCCTGCGCCAGGCGCAGAAGCTGCCCGAGCCGATCTTCACCCCGTCGACCAAGGCCGCCGTGGGCGACCATGACGAGAACATCGACTTCGACGCGATGGTGAAGACCGTCGGCGCCGAGCTGGCCGAGCGCGTGCGCGACGCCACGCTGCGCATCTACCGCTTCGCGGCTGACTTCGCCGCCGAGCGCGGCATCCTGCTGGCGGATACCAAGTTCGAATTCGGCACCGATGTCGATGGCCGCCTGTACATCATGGACGAGATGCTGACCCCGGATTCCTCGCGCTACTGGCCGGCTGACCAGTACGAGGTGGGCACCAGCCCGCCGAGCTACGACAAGCAGTTCGTGCGCGACTACCTGGAAACGCTGGACTGGAACAAGACCGCGCCGGGCCCGGCGCTGCCGGCCGAGGTGATTTCGCGCACGCGGGCGAAGTACGCCGAGGCGCTGGAGAAGCTGGCCGGGATTTCGGTCGATTGAAGGGAAGGGGCGCCGAGGCGCCCCTTCTGCTTTTTTGCTGGGGCGGGACCTTTGCAGGTCCATCTCCCCCCTTCTGTAGGAGCGGCTTCAGCCGCGACCGGAAGGTGTACGGTCGCGGAGATCGGAAG
>DJAN01000242.1:10221-10608 GCA_002429615.1 Lysobacteraceae bacterium UBA6001 | reverse complement strand
AGCGGGCGCAGGTTGCCGAGCGCGGCGGCGCGCAGCCGCGCACAGGCGAGCTGTTCGGCCGCGCTGCTGTCCTCGCTCAGGAACGCGAACGGCTCCACGCCGGGACGCCCTTGGGCGACCGCCTGGCGGACCTGTCGCGCGCGCGCGTCCAGCTGCGTCCAGTCACACAGACGGCGCTGCCAGTTCAGCGCCTGCGCGGCGATGTAGGGTTCGTCCGGCAGCAACCGGTGCGCGGTGGCGTAGGCCTGCGCCGCGGCTTCGGCTTCACCGGCATCCTCCAGTGCATGGCCCAGCCACAGCGCAATGCCGGGATGTTGCGGGATCAATGCGGCGGCTTGCCGCAGCAGCGCCACCGCCTGTGCGTGCTCGCCGCGCATCCAGTGCAGG
>DJAN01000242.1:9722-10073 GCA_002429615.1 Lysobacteraceae bacterium UBA6001 | reverse complement strand
GCCCGCGCCGGGCGAGGGTTTCCGGATGGTCGCCACGCAGGGACTGCGCGCGCTGCAATGCCTGTGCGGCCGCATCCAGTGCGCCCATGCCCATCTCGGCGTCGGCCAGCATCAGCCAGGCGATGAAATCCGTGGGTTGGCGCTGCACCGTCTCGCGCAGCTGCTGGCGTTCCTGCTCGGGCGAGGCGGCGCCGCTCACGCCGCGCCCAGGCGCGCGAGTTCGTCGACCTGGTGCTCGTGCTGCAGGCGGCCGATGAGATCGCCGAGATCGCCTTCGATGATGTTGGGCAGGTCGTACAGGGTCAGCCCTTCGACGCGATGGTCGGTGATGCGGCCCTGCGGGAAGTTGTA
>DJAN01000242.1:0-9615 GCA_002429615.1 Lysobacteraceae bacterium UBA6001 | reverse complement strand
GCGGCCCTGCGGGAAGTTGTAGGTGCGGATGCGCTGGCTGCGGTCGCCGCTGCCGACCTGCAGGCGGCGGCTTTCGGCCTGTGCGGCGGCCTGCTTGCTGCGCTCGGCATCGAGCAGCTGCGCCTTCAGCCGCTTCATCGCCTTGTCGCGGTTGGCGTGCTGGCTGCGCTCGGTCTGGCATTCCACCACCACGCCGCTGGGGACGTGGGTGATGCGGATCGCCGATTCGGTCTTGTTGACGTGCTGGCCGCCCGCGCCGGAGGAGCGGAACGTGTCGACCTTCAGGTCGGCCGGGTTGATCTCGATGTCCTCGACATCATCGGCTTCCGGAATGATCGCCACGGTGGCGGCCGAGGTGTGGATGCGGCCCTGCGACTCGGTGGCCGGCACACGCTGTACACGATGCGTGCCGGACTCGAACTTCAGCCGCGAATACGCGCCGCGGCCGACGATGCGCGCGACCACTTCCTTGTACCCGCCGTGCTCGCCCGGATTGTCGGATTCGACTTCCACCTTCCAACCCTGGCGCTCGGCGTAGCGCGCATACATGCGGAACAGGTCGCCGGCGAAGATCGCGGCCTCGTCGCCGCCGGTGCCGGCGCGCACTTCCAGGAACAGGTTGCCTTCGTCGCGCGGATCGCGCGGCACCAGCAGCAGCGCGAGCTGGCCGTCGAGCGCCTGCAGCCGCGCCTGCGCAGCGGCGGCTTCCTCCTCGGCCATCTCGCGCAGCTCGGGGTCGGCGCGCATCGCTTCGGCAGCGGCCAGGTCCGACTTGGCGCGTGCTTCCTCGGCCAGCGCCAGCGCCACCGGCTCCAGCTGGGAGAACTCGCGCGAATAGGCGCGGAAGCGCTCGTTGTCGCCGACGACGTCGGGATGGGAGAGCAGGCGTTCCAGTTCTTCGCGGCGTTCGGCCAGCGCTTCGAGCTTACGGCGCAGGGTCGGCGTCATTCGGGGTCACGATGGGAGGCGTTGGCGCGGGATGCGAATAGCCGGGCTTTTCCGGGAACAGGCGATCGGCGGCGCGCGACAGTTCGGCGTCGCCGCTGAGCGCGGCCTCGCGCAGCGCGGCGGTCGGCGGGTGCAGCAGACGGTTGGTCAGGCCGTGCGCGAGCTGTTCCAGCACTTCCTCGGCCGGGCGGCCGTTGCTGAGCTGTGCGCGGGCCTTGGCCAGCAGTTCGTCGCGGGTGCCATCGCCAAACGCGCGCAGGCGCTTGAGCGGGGCGTGGTGCGCGCTGGCCTGCTGGCTCTCCATGTAGCGCGCGACCTGCAGCTCGATGATCGCTTCGGCGGCGGTGGCGGCTTCGCGGCGGCTGCGGCGGTTGTCCTCGACCGCGCGCTCGAGGTCGTCGACGGTGTAGAGGTAAGCGTCGTTGAGTTCGCCCACGGCCGGGTCGATGTCGCGTGGCACGGCCAGGTCGAACAACAGCACCGGCTTGCGCCGGCGCGCGCGCAGCGCCTCTTCGACCAGGCGCTTGCCGACGATCGGCTCGCGCGCGGCGGTGGCCGAGAACACCACGTCGGCCTCGGCGAGGTGACGCGGCAGTTCGTCCAGCGGCAGCGCATAGCCGCCATGCTGGCTGGCCAGCGCCTGCGCGTGGGCCAGCGTGCGGTTGGCGATCAGCAGGCGCTTGACCTTGCCCTCGCTGAGATGGCGCGCGGCCAGCTCGATGGTCTCGCCGGCGCCGATCAGCAGCACGGTGGACTCATCCAGGCGGGTGAACGATTCCTGTGCCAGGCGCACCGCGGTGGACGCCACCGACACCGGGTTGGCGCCGATGCGGGTGTCGGTGCGGGCGCGCTTGGCGACCGAGAAAGTCTGCTGGAACAGCCGGTCCAGGCGATTGCCGAGCGCACCATGCAGGCGTGCGGCGGACCAGGCGTCCTTCACCTGGCCGAGGATCTGCGGTTCGCCCAGCACCATCGAATCCAGCCCGGTCGCCACCCGGAACAGATGGCGGACCGCATCGCTGTCCTGGTGCTGGTACAGATAGGCCTGCAGGCCGGGCGCCTTGGCCTCCAGCCAGTGCGTCAGCGATGCCGCGTCCTCGGCGACCGCGTACAGCTCGGTGCGGTTGCAGGTCGACAGCAGCGCCGCCTCGGTGACCTCCGGCAGGGCGCGCAGCGATTCGAGCGCGCGCGGCAACGCCTCGCCGTCGAAAGCGGCGCGTTCGCGCAAATCCACCGGTGCGGTCTGGTGGTTGAGTCCGAGCACCCACAAACTCATTCGGGTCGCTTGCGATAAGCTGCTGGCCATTCAGGGCCCCCATTTTACGGCCCGGCAGCCCACGATGCCCGTTTTCCTGCGAGTCCTCAGCGTTCTCCTGTTGTCGACATGGGCCGCGACCGCGGCGGCCCGCCCGCCGGCCCCGCCACCGGGCGCCACGGACGACGCGCTGGAGCCGGTGCTGGCCGGTGAATTCGCCCTGCAGTCCGGCGAGCTGGAGGAAGCCACCCGCTGGTATCTGCAGGCGGCGCGGGATACCCCCGGCGATGCCGGCCTGGCCGAGCGCGCCGCGCGCATCGCCATGCTGGCCGACGATGACGCCAATGCCGCCAAGGCGCTGGCGCTGTGGCGGCAGCGGGCGCCGCAGTCGCTGGCGATGCGCAGCACCGAGGCCACCCTGGCCCTGCGCAAGGGCGAGCGCCGTCAGGCCCGGCGGCAGCTGGAGTCGCTGCTGCGTGATCCGGACCCGCGTGGCTGGCGCTTCGCCCTGGTCGCCCTGGCCGGTGCCGCGCGTGAGCCGGATGCTGCCGCCCAGGTACTGGGGGCGCTGGTGTCGGCAGGCGCGATTCCGAACCAGATCGAGGCCTGGCAGGAATTCGGGCGCCTCGCGCTGCGCATGGAGCGCCCGGCGCTGGCCAAGCAGATCGTCGACGAGGTGGTGAAGCGTTTCCCGCAGGAGCCGCGCGTGGCGTTGCTGCATGCCAACCAGCTGCAGCAGGCCGGCAAGCGTGACGAGGCCCTGGCGCTGCTCAAGGGGGCGGAGCCGCAGGCCGCGCGGGACCCGGAAATGCGCGCCGCGCTGGCTTTCAGCTACGACGGCATGGGCGAGCCGGCCGCGGCGGCGCGGGTGCTGGCCACCGGGCCGCAGGACACCAATACCTATGGGCTGCGCGCCTCGCTGCTGGCCAAACAGCAGGACAAGGCGGCGCTGACCGCGCTGTATGACGAACTCAAGGCCAATGCCGCCACGCCGGACCCGCAGCGGCGCCTGCTGCTCGGCAAGATGGCCGAATACCTGGAGCGCTACCAGGAAGCGGTGGACTGGTATCGCGGTGTGCCGGGAGGCCCGGAGCGCAGCGAGGCACGCCTGCGCGCGGCCAATGCGCTGTTCAAGCTGGGTCGCAAGCAGGAGGCCTATGACACCGTGCACGCGCTGCAGGGTGACGCCGATGCCGATGACGAGGCCCGCCGCGACGCCTATGTGCTCGAATCCGAGCTGCGCCAGGAAGAGGGCGACGACGCCGGCGAGCTGGATGCCTTCGCGCGTGGCCTGTCGGCGTATCCGGACGACAACGCGCTGCTGTATGCGCGGGGCCTGGCCTGGGAGCGTCGCGACGATATCGCCCGTGCCGAGGCGGACCTGCGCAAGATCCTGGTGACCGAGCCGGAGAGCGTGAGCGCGCTGAACGCGCTGGGCTACACCCTGGCCGACCGCACCACCCGCTACAAGGAAGCGCTGGCGTTGATCGAGCGCGCACGCACCGCCGATCCGGACAACCCGGCCATCGTCGACAGCTACGGCTGGGTGCTGTATCGCCTGGGCCGCAACCGCGATGCGCTGGTGCAGCTGCGGCGCGCGTGGTCGCTGGCCAAGGATGCCGAGATCGGTGCGCATCTGGCCGAGGTGCTCTGGGTCAGCGGTCAGCAGGACGAGGCCCGGCACTATGTCGAGGAGGCGCGCAGGATCGACCCGGACAACCGGGCGCTGCAGCGCATGAAGGAGAAGTACGGTCTATGAGTTTTCGGGGTCATGCGCTGCCGCTGCTGCTGGCGGCGGCGTTGCTTTCGGCCTGCGCCGGCCCGGCGCCGCGTCCGTCCGCGCCGACGGTATCGGCGCCGGTAAGTGCCGAGGCGCGCGCGGCCGAGGTCGAGCGCCAGGCCTGGTTGCGCGCGCATCCGGACTGGTCGTTCCAGGGGCGCGCGGCGATCAGCAAGGGACGCAATGGCGGCAGTGGCCGGGTCGACTGGCGGCAGACGGGCCGCGACTACCGGATCCAGCTGAGCGCGCCGGTCACCCGGCAGAGCTGGGTGCTGAGCGGTGAAGGCGCAACCGGGCAAGCCCGCCTCGAAGGCGTGGACGGTGGTCCCCGCACGGGCGACGACGCGCAGGAGATGCTGTTCCAGGCCACGGGCTGGCAGATTCCGGTCGACGGACTGCCGGCCTGGGTGCGCGGCCTCGTCGATGATGGCCAGGCCGGCGTGGTGCTCGATGTCGAGGGGCGGCCTGCCGCCCTGGCGCAGGCGGGCTGGCGGGTGGACTACCTGGAGTGGTTCCCCGCCCAGGACGGCCGGCCGGCACTACCGAAGCGGATCGAGGCGCGCAGTGGCGATGCCAAGGTGCGGCTGGTGTTCGACCAGTGGGATGTGGCCGCGCCATGAATGACGTGGCGTCGGCGGGCGGGTCGGCATGGCCGGCCCCGGCGAAGCTGAACCTGTTCCTGCAGATCGTGGGCCGCCGCGCGGATGGCTATCACGAGCTGCAGACCGTATTCCGCATCCTGGACTGGGGCGACACCGTGCATCTGCGCGTGGGCGGCCCTGGCCCGGTGCGCCGGATCGGGCCGTCAGTGGCAGGGGTGGCGGAGGCGGATGATCTGCTCGTTCGGGCGGCAGAATTGCTGCGATCGGCCACTAATTGCCAGCTTTCTGCGGACATCAGCGTCGAAAAGCGCATTCCGGCCGGGGGTGGCTTTGGTGGTGGCTCATCCGATGCCGCCACCGCCCTGGTGGCGCTGAATGCGCTCTGGGGGCTGGCGTTGCCGGTCGATGCGCTGGCCGCGCTGGGGTGCCAGCTCGGTGCCGATGTGCCGGTGTTCGTGCGTGGCCACAATGCCTGGGCCGAAGGGGTGGGGGAGCGGTTGACGCCGATAGAGCTGCCGCCGGCGTGGTATCTGCTGGTCGACCCCGGCGTCCATGTCCCGACCCCTGAACTTTTCCGCGCCCCGGATTTGACGCGCGATGCCGCGCCCGCGAAAATAGCGGACTTCGCTTCCGGAACCCTGCTCGGCAATGCGTTCGAGCCGGTGCTGCGCCGCCGCGAACCTGCTGTCGAAGCGGTGTTCCAGGCCTTGGCGCGTGTCGGCTCTGTTCGCCTGACCGGGTCGGGTGGCGGCTGTTTCGTCGAGTTCGATTCGCTGCACGCCGCAGAGCGCGCGTGTGCCGGACTGCCGGCGGGGCTGCGCGCCTGGGTCGTCGGCGGGGCCGCAAGGTCTCCGCTGCTCGATGCGCTGGCGGCGACGAAGGTTTGATGCAGGGGCGTCGCCAAGAGGCCCAAGGCACCAGGTTTTGATCCTGGCATTCGTAGGTTCGAATCCTACCGCCCCTGCCATTCGCGGCCGCGCGCCCGCCTGCGCGCCGCGGATGCCCGCACGTCCCGCTTTCCCGCCGCCGCCCGAGCCTTCCCCATGCAAGACGAACGCAATCTGCTGGTCTTTTCCGGCAACGCCAACAAGCAGCTGACGCAGAGCATCTGCAAGGAGCTGGGCGTTCGAATGGGCAAGGCCCTGGTCTCGCGCTTCTCCGATGGCGAGGTGCAGGTCGAGATCGAGGAGAGCGTGCGTCGCCAGGAAGTGTTCGTGGTGCAGCCGACCTGCGCGCCGAGCGCGGAGAACCTGATGGAACTGCTGGTGCTGATCGACGCGCTCAAGCGCGCCAGCGCCGCGTCCGTCACCGCGGTGATCCCGTACTTCGGTTATTCGCGCCAGGATCGCCGCATGCGATCTTCGCGCGTGCCGATCACCGCCAAGGTCGCCGCCAAGATGGTCAGCGCCATCGGCGCCGACCGGGTGCTGACGGTGGACCTGCACGCCGACCAGATCCAGGGCTTCTTCGATGTCCCGGTCGACAACGTCTACGCCTCGCCGCTGCTGCTTGCCGATATCTGGCGCGCCTACGGCACCGACAACCTGATCGTGGTCTCGCCGGACGTCGGCGGCGTGGTGCGTGCCCGTGCGGTCGCCAAGCGCCTGGATGACGCCGACCTGGCCATCATCGACAAGCGCCGCCCGCGCGCCAACGTGGCCACGGTGATGAACATCATCGGCGACGTGCAGGGTAAGACCTGCGTGCTGGTGGACGACCTGGTCGACACCGCCGGCACGCTGTGCGCCGCCGCCGCCGCGCTGAAGCAGCGTGGCGCGGTGAAGGTGGTGGCCTACTGCACGCACCCGGTGTTCTCCGGCCCGGCGGTGGACAACATCAACAACTCGCAGCTGGACGAGATCGTCGTCACCGACACGATCCCGCTCTCGGACCAGGCGCGGGTGTGCCCCAAGATTCGCCAGCTGAGCGTGGCCGAACTGCTCGCCGAGACCATCCGGCGTATCGCCTTCGGCGAATCGGTCAGCTCGCTGTACGTGGATTGAGCCGGGAAACCGGCTTGCTGTAACGGCTCTCCTGGTCGCGGGAAAGTCGCTAAACCACCGCGAGGTGGTTCATTCAACCTAGGTAGTGAAAGAAAATGTCCAAGACCCATGAAATCAAGGTTCAGCGCCGCGAAGACGAAGGTAAGGGTGCGAGCCGCCGCCTGCGTCACGCCGGTGTGATCCCGGCCATCGTCTACGGTGGCGACCTCAAGCCCGTCAGCATCCAGCTCGACCACGAGGAAGTGTGGCTGGCCCAGCAGAACGAGTGGTTCTACTCGTCGATCCTGGACCTGAGCCTCAACGGCGACGTGCAGAAGGTGCTGCTGCGTGATCTGCAGCGCCACCCGTTCAAGCAGCTGATCATGCACATCGACTTCCAGCGCGTGAACGAGAACGAGAAGCTGAGTGCCTCGGTGCCGCTGCACTTCGTCAACGAAGACAAGTCGCCGGCCGGCAAGTCGGCCGAAGTCGTCGTGACCCACGAGCTGAACGAAGTGCAGGTCAGCTGCCTGCCGAAGGATCTGCCGGAGTTCATCGAAGTCGACCTGTCGGCGCTGGCCGTGGGCGACGTGATCCACCTGTCGGCCATCAAGCTGCCGGCCGGCGTCGAGATTCCGGCCCTGAAGCTGGGCAAGGAACACGACGTTGCCGTCGTGATCGCCAAGCACGGCCGTGAAGAAGCCGAGGCCCCGGCGGCCGAAGGCGAGACCAAGTAATCGCCGCGTCTCCCCCGCGCCCAGGCGCGGGGGAGCGTTGCGGTGGTCAAGGCATGTCTGGACTGCGACTGATCGTCGGACTCGGAAATCCCGGTCCGGAACACGCCCAAACCCGGCACAACGCCGGGTTTCGTTTCGTCGATGCCCTCGCCGAATCGGCGGGCGCGCGCTGGAACCTGGAATCCAAGCTGTTCGGCGAGGTGGCCCGCGTGGACATCGCCGGGCAACCGGTGTGGCTGCTCAAGCCCGCCACCTTCATGAACCTCAGTGGCAAGTCGATCACCGCGGCGCTGCGTTTCTGGAAGATCGAGCCGGAGCAGATGCTGGTCGCCCACGATGAGCTCGACCTGGCGCCTGGCGTGGCGCGTTTGAAGTTCGACGGCGGGCATGGCGGCCAGAACGGCCTGCGCGACACCATCCGCCTGCTGGGCCACGGCAAATTCCAGCGTCTGCGCGTGGGGATCGGCCATCCCGGCCACAAGGACAAGGTCGTTCCCTGGGTGCTGGGCCGCGCGAAGGGCGAGGATGATGTGCTGATCGGCCGTGCGGTCGACGACGCCATCGCCGTGCTGCCGCTGGCGGTATCGGGTAATTTCAACGAGGCGATGAAGCGCCTCAACACCGCCAAGGCTTGATGGTTGGGGATTCGGGATTTGCCGGCATGCCGCGCGAATCCCGAATCCCGAATCACCAATCCCCGGATCAATCATGGGCATCAAATGCGGCATTGTCGGCCTGCCTAACGTCGGCAAGTCGACCCTGTTCAACGCGCTGACCAAGGCGGGCATCGCCGCGGCCAACTTCCCGTTCTGCACGATCGAGCCGAATGTCGGCATCGTGCCGGTGCCGGACCTGCGCCTGAACCAGCTGTCGGAGATCGTGAAGCCGCAGAAGGTCGTGCCGACCGCGGTCGAGTTCGTCGACATCGCCGGCCTGGTCGCCGGCGCGGCGAGCGGCGAGGGCCTGGGCAACAAGTTCCTGGCGCACATCCGCGAAGTCGATGCGATCACCCACGTGGTGCGCTGCTTCGAGCACGGCGACATCGTGCACGTGGCCGGCAAGGTCGATCCGCTGTCGGACATCGAGACCATCGATACCGAGCTGGCGCTGGCCGACCTGGACAGCGTCGAGAAGGCACTCAACCGTGCCGAGCGCGCGGCCAAGGGCGGCGACAAGGAAGCGGCGGCGCGCAAGCCGGTGCTGGCCAAGCTGCAGGCCGCGCTGGCCGATGGCAAGCCGGGCCGGGCCGCGGGCCTGGACGAGGAGGAGAAGGCGCTGGTGCGTGACCTCTTCCTGCTCACGCTCAAGCCGGTGATGTACATCGCCAACGTGCTCGAGGACGGTTTCGAGAACAACCCGCACCTGGAGGCGGTGCGCCAGCATGCGGCCGCCGAAGGCGCCGAGGTGGTGCCGGTGTCGGCCGCGATCGAGGAAGAACTGGCGCAGCTGGACGATGCCGACCGCGATACCTTCCTGGCCGACCTGGGCCTGGACGAGCCGGGCCTGAACCGGGTGATCCGCGCGGCGTACAAGCTGCTCGGCCTGCAGACGTATTTCACTGCGGGCGTGAAGGAAGTGCGCGCGTGGACGGTGAAGGCGGGTTCGACCGCGCCGCAGGCCGCGGCGGTGATCCATACCGATTTCGAGCGCGGCTTCATCCGTGCCGAGACGATCTCCTTCGACGACTTCATCAAGTACAAGGGCGAGGCGGGCGCGAAGGAAGCCGGTCGCCTGCGTCTGGAAGGCAAGGAGTACCGCGTGCAGGAAGGCGACGTGCTGCACTTCCGCTTCAACGTGTGACCGGGCCGGCTGCCTGGCGCGGCCGGTCGCGGAAAAAGTTGTAAATTTTTGTTGACAAGATTGGGGGTCCCGCCCAAAATTGCGGGCTCTCCACACCGGGATGAATGGCCTCGCGGCCAACCAGAACGGGGTGGAAAAAACTGGAGGGATACCCAAGCGGCCAACGGGGGCAGACTGTAAATCTGCTGGCTTACGCCTTCGGTGGTTCGAATCCACCTCCCTCCACCAGTTTCATGTTGTGGCAAGTCATCCCGATGCGGGAGTAGTTCAACGGTAGAACCTCAGCCTTCCAAGCTGATGGTGCGGGTTCGATTCCCGTCTCCCGCTCCATTGAACGGAAAACGTGCCACAATACGCAACTCGCTCACGTAGCTCAGTCGGTAGAGCACCTCCTTGGTAAGGAGGAGGTCGAAGGTTCGATTCCTTTCGTGAGCACCATATTCAAGACGCCATACCTTTCAACGAGCATCGAGAAGAAGCAGCCATGGCCAAGGGTAAGTTCGAGCGCACC
>DJAN01000244.1 GCA_002429615.1 Lysobacteraceae bacterium UBA6001 | reverse complement strand
ATCCAGCCGCCGCCACAGCGCGGCGTCGGGCGCGGGGTCGGCGAAGCCTTCGGCCTCGGCCAGCAGGGCGTCCAGGGGGTGCATCGGCGCAATTCTAGCCACCACGACCGGCAAAGCCCGATACCGCGACGCGACGGTCCGGCTTGACCGCCACGGTATCCTAGGACGATGTCTTCCCCCGCCCATGCCGTCCTGCGTCGCGTCTTCGGTTTCGATGACTTCCGCGGCCCCCAGCAGGCCATCGTCGAACACGTCGCCGCCGGCCACGACGCCCTGGTGCTGATGCCCACCGGCGGCGGCAAGTCGCTGTGCTACCAGGTGCCGGCGCTGCTGCGCGAGGGCACCGCGGTGGTGGTCTCGCCGCTGATCGCGCTGATGCAGGACCAGGTCGAGGCGCTGCGCCAGGCCGGCGTGCGCGCCGAGTTCCTCAATTCCACCCTGGACGCGGAGAACGCGCAGCGGGTGGAGCGTGCGCTGCTCGCCGGCGAGCTGGACCTGCTCTACGTGGCCCCCGAGCGCCTGCTGACCGGGCGCTTCCTGTCGCTGCTGGACCGCAGCGCGATCGCGCTGTTCGCCATCGACGAGGCGCACTGCGTGTCGCAGTGGGGCCACGACTTCCGCCCCGAATACCGCCAGCTCACCGTGCTGCACGAGCGCTGGCCGGAAGTGCCGCGGATCGCCCTGACCGCCACCGCCGACCCGCCGACCCAGCGCGAGATCGCCGAGCGCCTGGACCTCACCCAGGCGCGGCATTTCGTCAGCTCGTTCGACCGCCCGAACATCCGCTACACGGTGGTGCAGAAGGACAACGCCAAGCGCCAGCTGCTGGACTTCATCGGCCGCCACCGCGACGAGGCCGGCATCGTCTATGCGATGTCGCGGCGCAAGGTCGAGGAGACCGCCGAATTCCTCTGCGCGCAGGGTTACCACGCCCTGCCCTACCACGCCGGCCTGCCCGCCGAGGTGCGCGCCGCCAACCAGCGCCGCTTCCTGCGCGAGGACGGCATCGTGATGTGCGCCACCATCGCCTTCGGCATGGGCATCGACAAGCCGGACGTGCGCTTCGTCGCGCATGTGGATCTGCCCAAGTCGATGGAGGGTTATTACCAGGAGACCGGCCGCGCCGGCCGCGACGGCGAGGCCTCCGAAGCCTGGCTGTGCTACGGGCTGGGCGACGTGGTGCTGCTCAAGCAGATGATCGAGCAGGGCGAGGCGGCCGAGGAGCGCAAGCGCCTGGAGCGGGCCAAGCTGGACCACCTGCTCGGCTACTGCGAATCCATGCAGTGCCGGCGCCAGGTGCTGCTGGCCGGCTTCGGCGAGACCTATCCGCAGGCCTGCGGCAACTGCGACAACTGCCTGACCCCGGCGGCGGCCTGGGACGCCACGGTGCCGGCGCAGAAGGCGCTGAGCTGCGTGTACCGCAGCGGGCAGCGCTTCGGCGTGGGCCATCTGATCGACATCCTGCGCGGCAGCGATGGCGAGAAGGTGCGCCAGTTCGGCCACGATCAGCTCAGCACCTACGGCATCGGCCGCGACCTGGACGCGCGCACCTGGCGCAGCGTGTTCCGCCAGCTGGTGGCCGCGCACCTGTTGGAGGTGGACAGCGAGGGCCACGGTGGCCTGCGCCTGACAGATGCCAGCCGGCAGGTGCTCAAGGGTGGGCGCACGGTGATGATGCGCCGCGACCAGGCCCCGGCGCGCGAGCGCGAGGCGCGCAGCGCCCAGCGCACCGGGCTGTCGGTGCCGGCGCAGGACCTGGGCCTGTTCAATGCCCTGCGCGGCCTGCGCGCCGAACTGGCGCGCGAACAGAACGTGCCGGCCTTCGTGATCTTCCACGACAGCACGCTGCGCAACATCGCCGAGCAGCGTCCGGAGGACATGGACACGCTGGCGCGGGTGGGCGGCATCGGCGGCAGCAAGCTGGCGCGCTATGGCGAGCGGCTGCTGGAGATCGTGCGCGAGCAGGGCTGACGACTGGAACAGCGTGTGCCGGCCCTGGCAAGAAAGTTCCCGGGCGCGACAGCAGGCATTCAAGCGGCCACTGCCAGTATCCTAGTCAGGTCGCATACGGCCGTACCCGCGGGTGTCCACCATGAAGCGCAGCCTCCTCCTGACCGCCGCCCTGTTCGTCTCCGGCGCCGCCCTGGCGCAGAGCGAGGGTGGCAGCGATGCCGCCCGCTCGCTCGACCTGAGCGTGCCGAAGGAACCGATCCAGTACCGCGGCGACCCGGCCTACGCGAACGACCCGCCGGGCACCTTCTATGGCGACAAGTCCGGCCCGGTGCCGCGCGCACCGGATGGCCGCATTGCCGACGTGGTGGACGACAAGCTGCAGGTGCATGGCGCGGTGGCCGCGGGCGTGGGCTATTCCAGCCGCGGCGGAAACAGCAACTGGCAGGCGGCCACGGTCAACCTGACCAAGAACTACACGACCGACGAAGGCAACACCAACACGTTCGGCTTGAACATCAGCGTGGGCAAGAGCGAAGGGCCGGTGTTCGGCCCGGGCTACTACGGCCGCGGCTACTACGGCCCAGGCCCGTACCGTGCCAGCGAACCGCCGCCGATGGGGTGGTGAAGCAGCCGTCTCCGGGCGTCATGCCCGGGAATAGGCCGCCTTCGGTTTCATAGGCGCACGTACAACGGCAGCGTCATTCGCTCGCCCGCCTGCCCGCCCTCGCCGCTCGAACACGACGCAAACCTCCACGCGCGAGCAGGAACAGCATCATGCTGGCCGCCACCGTCGCGCAGACCACGAAGCCCATGTAGTAGTACACCGGTATACGACAACGCGGCAACGCGGAATCCAGCCGGAAAGCGCCGTTGCAGGGAACGAATGCCAGGTCCGAGCCCGCTACTGCGAACAGCAGCAACACCGCGGCGGCGATCCAGAGCAGCACGACCATCAAGCCAGGCAATAGCTGCCTGAAGCGTCCAGAACTTCGCATCATCCCCCCGTTCGTTCGGCTCATCGTCATTGGCGAAGGCGCCAACTGCGCGCGCTTCCGGCGAGCCGACTTCCTCGGCTTCGGCATCGCATGGTACTGCGCCGACACGCGCGTCGGTTCAGCCGCAGCCGGCGACGAACAGGAACGGAATTCCGTTGCGGGCGAGCGACGGCCGCGGATGGGTTGATAACGCCGCCGGTCAGCCCTGCAGCCAGTTGTCGCAGTCGTTCTTCCCTGCCACCGGATTCTCCCCGCATACCGCACGTACCCGCGCCTGCAGCCGCGACAGCGTCTGTGCGCCGCCATGCGTCCGGCTCCATTCGGCCAGGGTCTTGCCCAGCCGCTCGAAGCGCTGCCGGGTGCGCTGGTGATAGCCCTCCGGCTGGGTGCCGAGTTCGCCCGCCACCTGCGCGGTGGCCGCCTCGATGCCAGCCACATCCTGCGGCGTGAGGCGCACCAGGCCCTCGACGTACAGCACGCCCCACTGCACCCGCGTGGCCGGTCCCTGCGCCCCTTCGTAGGCTTTGCGCAGCCAGTCGAGCGCGGCGGCCTTGTCGCCGCGCTTCTCGGCCAGATCGGCGAGGTCAGGCATGTAGTAGTACGGGGTGTGGCTGCGCGGCAGCTCGTCCAGCAGCAGCTTTTCGGCGCCGGCGTCGTCGCCGGCCTGCTGCAGGGCATAGGCCGCCGTGCTGATGATGGCCTGGCGCTCGTAGGCCGAATGCGAGGCCGCATCGACGGCCGCCACGGCCGCGCGCGTCTTCGCCACCAGCGGCTCCGGCAACGGGCCATCCGGCTGCTGCTGGCGTGCCAGATCAATCTCGACCAGCACCCAGTCCAGGCGGTCTTCCGCCGTGGCCCGGTCGCCAGCATCAGCCTGCAGCGCGGCCAGCAGGCGCGCGCCCAGCTGCTGCGCCTCGGCCGGCGTCTGCGCGGCGCGCGCGACCAGATCGGCACCGGAATACGTCAGCGTGGACTGATTGGCATGGAACTCGACCGGGTCGGCAAGCACCTGCGTCAGCACCGCGCGATCGGCCGGGGCGAGCTTCGCCTTGTCGTCCTCGCTGGCCAGCGCGCGCAGGGTGAAGCGCCGCTGCAACGCCGCGTCGGGCGCGTGCGCGGCCAGCTCGCGTAGCAGCTGGGCGGCGGGTCGGTCGCCCGCCAAGCGGTTCGCATCCACCTCCCAGCCGTAGTCGGCCAACGACGACCAGTCGTCGGCGGACAAGGCCTGCGGCGTCGACAGTGCGTTCTTCAGCACGCTGGCGACCGACGCGCGGCGGTTGGCGGCGCGCTTCAAGGTATCGACCAGCGCGGCGCTGTCGTTGCCACCGGCCAGGCGGGTGATTTCCTGCCGGTCCGGCGTCAGCACGACCAGCGTGGGATACCCGCGCACGCCGAACTCCTCGCCCCAGGCCTGCGCGCCCGGCAAATCGCCATCGAGATAGACCGGGATGAAGTTGCCGGTGAGCACGATGAAGGCCGGGTCCTTGAACAACGTGGCCTTGAGCTTGTTGCAGGGCGGGCACCATACCGCGCCCCAGTAGAGCAGGACCGGCTTGCCGCTTTCGCGCGCTTCGGCGAAGGCGTCGTCGACATCGCCGTGGCGCCAGGCGATCTCCTTGGCGGCGGACGCGGGTGCATCCGTGGCCGCCGGCGCGGCGGCCTGCGGCGAAGCCGCGCGCTCACATGCCGTCAGGCCGGCGAGCGCGACGAGGAGACCGGTGAGCAGAAGCGTGCGACGCATGGGGGGATCCGGGAAGCAAAACGTTCCCCAGTAAACCCCTTCCGGCGCCGGTTTCCAAATTCCCTGTGGCGATGACCATACGGTTGATCGCCATGATCGCCTAGCCGCCTGACACACCCACATGCGCAACCCACTGCCGGACGATAGCCTGCAGCGCTGGCGCCTTCGCCCGCAGATCGGCGAGCCCGTCGAAGCCGATGACCGCCCGGTCCTCGCCGAGCCATTTCAGCAACGACGCGGGGTCCTGGATGGCCCCGCGTGGCAGCACCTGCTTCTTGGCCCCAAGATGCAGGACCAGTTGCACGAGCCCTGGGTGGCGCAGCTGCATCGTGGCGAAGTGCTCACGGGTGCGGAAGCTGGGCGCATTCCACTTCACTTCCTCGCCGATGGCCGGATGCGTCGCCAGCAGCAGCGTGCGCAACTCGACCACCACGTCCTTGAGGGGATGATCGAGCGTGGTGAGATAGGCGTCCACGGATATCACGGGCTTGTGCGGCATGGTGCACCTCGCGTGTCGTGGCGTCAGGCGGCGCCTAGATCTGGGGAATGCTGCCGATAGTGCCCCGGAACACCCGCTGCCAGGGATAGTGCGAGCGATCCATGACCGTGAGCAGGCAGCTGGCGTCCTGGCCTTCCGGCAGGGTCAGGAACACGAGTTCCTCGTTGACCGAGCCCAGCGGTGACGTGCGCGGGCTGAGCTGGGCGCTCAGGTTGAGCGTGCCCGCGCAATCGAGGTCCACGATGTAGTTGCCGACGAGCTGGCGGAAATCGGCGGGTGTGCTGCGGGCCAGGTGGATGATCTGGCGCGAACCGTTGACCTCCCGCTCGACCTTGATCGGCGTGCCGTCGACGATCTGCGGCGCCGGTGGCGGAACGTAGTGCTCTGCGGCGCTGGCGGGTGACAACGAGAGCGCAAGCGCGGCGGCGGCAACGTAGCGGAACATGCAGTGTCCTTCCTTGGGGCTGTCCTGGCCGATGATGATGCGGCTTCGGCGTGCCGCTGCCTAGTCAGACCGACATCAGCTCAGCCAGGAAGCCCACGCCCATCCAGAGCGCGATGAAGAGGACGCCAGCCAGCGCCTTGAGGCGCGGGAAGATGGCGGCAAGCACGAGCAACGCCGCCAGCAAGCCGGTGTAGACCAGGTAGGCCTTCATGTCCGCGCCCGGCGCGGAGAGCAACACGGTCGGGCCGAGGAAAAAGACGCCAATGCCCATCCGCGACAGCCAGCCTGCCTGGAAATGGACGGCAAGGCTGAGCGCCACGTAGCCGGCGCAGAGGGCCAGCAGCAGGACCGCGGGGACCTTCTGTCGTTCCGCGCTCACCGGAAGGCCTCCGCGAGTTTCAGCAACGTCGCGGTGACCTGTTTCGGATCGAGCGGCGCTGCCGCCGCACGTAGACGAGCTTCCGCGTTGGCAACGACCTTGGCAGCCGCTCCCAGCACGTCGCGCCCTGCGTCGGTCAGCTCGGTGCACTGCACGCGCCCATGTTCGGGATGCGCGCTGCGCGAGATGAAACCCGCGCGCTCCAGTCCCACCAGGATCGCCTGCATCGTCTGCGGCGTGACGAAACCGCGCCGTGCCAGTTCGGCGTTGGAGGCGCCCGGTTCCTCCCTGAGAAACGTCAACGCGGCGTACTGCGGGGTGGTCAGCCCGATCTCGCGCAGGCCGTTGTCCAGATGCGTGCGCAACGCCTGCTGGGCCAGCTTCAACGCGAAGCCGATGGTGTCGTAGGGATTGTCGATTTCCACCCGACTGGCTCGGCTTGACATATCAGGACCCTTATATAAGTATCAGCACCCTTACATTCTACGCCGACGACGAGAGAGGAATGCGTCATGCCGCACCTGATTGGACCTGACTTCATCGGCATCCAGACCTTGGAGCTGGATGCCGCGCGCACGTTCTATACCGACGTCGTGGGACTCAAGCCGGCCGTCAGCAGCCCGCCCGGCGCAGTGGTATTCGACACCGCACCGATCGCATTCGCCGTCCGCACCCCCTTGGGCGTGCTGCCGGACGCGGAGCAGCTGGGCCAGGGCATCGCGCTCTGGTTTGGTTGCGACGATGCCGATGCCCTGCACGACCATCTGGTCGCGCACGGGGTCGCGATCGTGTTCCCGCCGAAGGATGGGCCGTTCGGTCGCTACTTCGCGTTTCGCGATCCGTTCGGCTATACGATTACGCCGCATACGGTCGATACGGCCCGTTGATCCGGGTGGGGGCACGCGATGGATGAGCGCAGGTTCAACTGGTATCGCGCAAGTCGCACTTGGGCTTAGGCCATGCATCGAACATTGAAAGCGGCGCTGATCGGAATCGCCTGCCTGTTCGGCCTGCCGGTCGCGGCATTCCTGACCTGGGATGCCATCGTCTTCCGGCCCCACCTCGATGACATCCATCAGCAGCTGGTGCAGGCGAACCGCGACGCGCAGCCAGTCGCGCCGCGCGTGCGTCGATTGATCGAGGCAAGTGTCGACGACGTGCCCGCCCATGTCGGCAGCATGCTGCTCGACCGGTTTGACCCAGCCAAGGTCACCGGCAACCGCCAGGTTGCGGCAGTCTTGTGGGGTTTCTCGGTGAGGCTGCACTTCAGTGCCCAGCAGCGCGACACGCTGTTCGCGACGATGGCATGGAACGGCAGGGACCACGGACTGGACCCGCATGCCAGGCGCGTCTATGGCCGGCCGCTGTCGGAATTGAACGCCACCGAGGCGGCCACCGCGGTGGCGTGGGCAAGCGCACCCGGGTTCTATGCGCACCACCCAGCCGAGCTGAGATTGCGTGCGCGGGCGCTGTTGCTGAGATCGGAAGGGAATGGACCGCAGGCAGGCCACTTGGTCAATTGATGTCGAATGCCTTACGCACTGGGGATTAGCCCTGCGAATCCCCAAAGCGCTCCACCACCGATCTGCACGCCTCAAGCGCCAGCGGCAATGCCCAGGCAGAGGCAGCCTGGAGCTCCGGCTCAAGCGCTGCGAGCGCCGCGGGCGACCAGTGCCGGCGAACGTCGCCCACGGGCAGCGCGTCGATTTCGGAAGATATCGCCGTAAAGGTCACGAAGTCCTGGTCCTGCGCATCGACGCCGAGCTCCCAGCGCAATGACGCCAGCAGGTGGCAGCCCTCCAGTACATCCACCGTACCCGCCAGGATGCCCTTGCAGGTTTCGACGGCTCGCCTGCGCGTAGCCAGCAGGTAATCCTCTCGCCCGATGTCTTGCTGCATCGATGCCCTCGAAGTTTTCCAGAAGACGCCAGACCTGCGCCGATGGCCACCCGCCGAGATCGGCCGCTAGAACAACTGAAAGTCTGGCGGCAGATGACCATTCAGTGCGTCGATCAAGCGTCGCGAATGCGCGCCAACCGGCCACTCAGCCGCGTTGTCGCATTCGAATCGCCTGACCTGCCCCGCTGCTTGCAGTTGCATGCGCGCCGACGTGCCGTCCCCGACGACATCACACCCTTCGGAGAAATCATCCACCGCAGCCGCCAGCGAAAGCACCTCGGCGAGTGTTTCAGGCGCCAGCGTGACCTGGGACGCATGCACGGAAAGCCCCCCGTCCTTTTTGGAAAGCGGAAGCGACCGCTTCGTCACCGAAAGCACGCCCGCCGCGTCAAGCGACAACACAAAGAACGGACCGGTCACACCACCTCCGGTCCGAATTTCCAGAACCGCATCGGATGCTTCGAGCGCGGGTGCCGCAGCGCCCATCACTGGATTGAGGGCCAACAGCGCGCCGAGCAAAATGCCGCTTCGCTTCCATCCCATCTTGATCCATCTCTTTTGCGCTTGGTTGCATGCCTGCGACCTGGAATATTGCCTGCTCACCAGGACGAACCGGCAAGCCCCCAATAGCCGGCTTGGCAGGCCATGGATTGTCACGCCTCACTCCCCATTGACCAGATCGCTGCCCGCCTGCTGACGCTGGGGCAAGTCCAGAACTGCCGCCGGCGCGCCGAACGTCTCCTCCATCAGCGGCAGGTCGTACGGAAGCAGCCATGCGTGGCGCCTGGCATAGAGCCCTTTCAACACGGCGGCGTTCGGACCGACCACGTCCATGCCACGATCATCGTAGGGAAACAGGGCAACCCCCGTCCGCAGGTTGAGCAGGTAAGCCGCGCATGGCAGCCTGGGCATGATGGCGAGATCCTGGGCCAAGGCGCCCCACAGGACGTTCCGAAGCAGCTCGCCAGGCAACTGAAACGCAAGCGTCACCGCGCTCATCGGCTCGTTATCGTCGTGCCACTCGGCCACGTCCAGCAGTTCGACCCAGAGTGCCCGCTCAGACGGCATGGCGATTCCCAGCCGGCGTATATCCCGCAGCAGGTCGCGGCACTCCCACCCCCGTCCCCGCCCGTGGGCCCGCAGGCACAAGGTGAAGGTTTCCGCGGCGGGAAAAACATCGCCGGCGATGACCTGCGCCTTTTCCAGTGCCACGAGAAACTGGGCGATTGAAGTCTCCCCTGCGGAAAGCGCGAAGCGCAGGCCGCCGGGATACGAATAGAACAGTGGGCGCTCGAACAGCGCGCCGCCGAATGCGCTTTCAATCTCTTTGCGAAGATCCATGTGTGCCTTCAGCACCGGGGTTATGCCGCGCCGTGAATCGACGCCAGCGGATTTGCCGTGAGCTTATGCAGGGCTGACTTGGCGAACAAGCCTCGACAGGAGGACATCCGCTTCGGGTCGGATGCCGGGAATTTCCCCAGCGACATGACGAGGCGCTCGCCACTAAATCGACGCAGGCTACTGAATGAAATGGTGGGCCGTGAAGGATTCGAACCCTCGACTAGAAGATTGCAGAGTCGCGGCGCTGAAATTCACTACCTCCAGCTGCGCAGGACGTCTTCACAGGAATTTCGCGGCGAGATACATTCGCCTGGCCAGAACGGCCTAGACCTCAGCATGCCAGCCAACCCTTTGCCGCCGGAAATATGGGAGCTGTGGGACGGACTTTTCCCACTCCTCAACTCAGCATTCATCAGCGCCTTTCTTTCTTCTCTTGCTGGCGCTGGTGCGGGTGTGCTTGGCGCGCAGTGGGTCAGCGACCGGAGTGCTAGGCGGTTGGAACTACGGACTGCGCTGCAGCAAGCGAATGCGGCAACCGTCCTCGCAGCATCAATGGTGAACATCTTGGCAGCGACCAAGCGCCAGTTGATTGAACCGATGACCTCGAAATACGAGGCCGATCGTGCGGAGGCGCTTGCTTTGTTGGAACGCGCAGCGGCGGGACAACGAGTTGAGTTGCGGTTCGAAGCCAATTTCATCGCCGTAACTCCGATTCCGCTACCCAGTGCGGAGCTTGGCAGGCTGATCTATGGGAGCCCTCGCATGCCGGCACAAGCGATAGCGACCATGGCAATGCTCGACCAAGCTGTTTCAGAGTTGAACTCCTCGCTGTCAAGGCGGGCTGAGCTGATAGCGACACTCCGTTCGTCGGGGCATGATCACGATGGATACTTGCGGTTTTATTTCGGACTGCGCCGGCGTGACGGAAACATCGATTCGATGTATCCCGACGTGATGAAGGCGATTGCGTCCTACACGGACGACGCGTTGTTCTTCACGGCATACGTCAGCCGGCGGACTCAGGCGCACGCCGAACAATTGGCTGCGAAGCTGAAAGCTCTCGACCGAACATTTGACGCCGCCCGGGGAGTTTCACGCGTTGACTTCGCTCCTGCCCAGGAAGCGGGCACGATTCCGAGCGATGCCGCGTACGAGGACTGGCTGAAAACCTTCAGAGAGGGCGACGCGCCCGCGAGGCCACCAGAGCAGTGAAAGCTCGAGGCACCTGCGCCGCTTTCCGTATGACTTCCGAGATGGTCCGCCAAATGGGCACCATAGGGGCACGGGACTGCATCTCAAAATGTTAGCGGCGGCGAGCCGGTTGTAAGTAGCTGAAAGTATGGTGGGCCGTGAAGGATTCGAACCTTCGACCAAAAGATTAAAAGTCTTCTGCTCTACCGACTGAGCTAACGGCCCTTGCGCGCCCGGCCTTGCACCGGGGCGTGCATTCTACCCCAGCGGGCGCCGGGGGCGAAGTCCTGCGGTTCAGGCATATCGGGTGGGATCGGCCACGCCGGCATCGGCGAAGCCGGCCGCGCGCAGGCGGCAGGCGTCGCAATGCCCACACGCGCGGCCATCGGCGTCGGCCTGGTAGCACGACACGGTCAGGCCGAAATCCACGCCCAGGCGCACGCCCTCGCGCACGATGTCGGCCTTGCTCAGGAACTGCAGCGGCGCGTGCACGCGCAGCCCCGCCCCTTCCACACCCGCCTTGGTGGCGAGGTTGGCCAGCGCCTCGAACGCGGCGATGAACTCCGGCCGGCAATCCGGATAGCCGGAATAATCCACCGCGTTGACACCACAGAAGATGTCGTTCGCGCCCAGCACCTCGGCCCAGCCCAGGGCCAGTGACAGCATGATGGTGTTGCGCGCCGGCACGTAGGTCGAAGGAATGCCCTCGCCGCCCGCTTCCGGCACGTCGATGGCGTCATCGGTCAGCGCCGAGCCGCCGATGCTGCGCAGGTCCACGTCCACCACCTTGTGCGCGACCACGCCCAGCGCCTCGGCCACGCGCGCGGCGGCGGCCAGTTCGGAGGTATGCCGCTGGCCATAACGCACGCTCAGCGCATGCACGGCAAAGCCCTGCTCGCGGGCGATGGCGATGACGGCGGCGGAGTCCATGCCACCGGAAAGGAGGACGACGGCTTTCTTCATGGGAAGGCAGGTTTCAAGGGGAATGGGACAAGCCTACGCCAGCCCGGCGCGGGCCGCGCGGGTCAACGGCCCGGTTCGTCGTTCCACAGCAGCTTGTGCAGCTGCATCTGGAAGCGCACCGGCAGGCGGTCGGCCACGATCCAGTCGGCAAGTTCGCGCGGGGTCACTTCACTCTTGCTCGGCGAGAACCACACCGTGCACACGCGGTCCAGCCCGCGCTCGCGCACGATATCGCGCGCCCACTCGTAGTCGGCGCGGCTGCACAGCACGAACTTGATCTGGTCGCGCGCGGTGAGCAGCGGCAGGTTGTCCCAGCGGTTGCGGTGCGCCTCGGCCGAGCCGGGCGTCTTGATGTCGACCACGCGCGAGACGCGCGCATCGACCTCGGCCACGTCCAGCGCACCGGAGGTTTCCAGCGAGACATCCAGGCCGGCGTCGCACAGCCGGCGCAGCAGCACCAGGCAGCGCTTCTGCGCCAGCGGCTCGCCACCGGTCACGCAGACATGCCGCACGCCCTGGGCCAGTACATGCGAGACGATGTCGTCGATGTCCCACCACTCGCCACCATGGAAGGCGTAGGCGGTATCGCAGTACTGGCAGCGCAGCGGGCAGCCGGTCAGGCGCACGAACACGGTCGGCCAGCCGGCGGTGTCGGCTTCACCCTGCAGGGACAGGAAAATTTCGGTGATCTTCAGTCGCGGCAGGGGCGACTGGATGATCTCGCTGGGGACGGCGGCGTTCATGGCGGGGAATTATGCGCCCGCCCGACAAAGGAGAACGCGAGGGGGATCAGCGCAGGGCCTGGCCGATCTGGATCGAATGCAGCCGGTCCTGCGCCACGCGGGCGGCATCGGTGCCGGGATAGCGGCTCACGACCTGCTGCAGGGTCTGCTCGGCGGCGCGGGCATCGCCTTCGCCGTACTGGGACAGGCCCAGCTTGAGCAGGCCACCAGCGGCCTTGTCGTGGGTCGGGTAGCGCGCCAGCAGGTCGCGGAACTGCGCCTCGGCCATCTGGAAATTGCGGGTCGCGTAATAGCTCTCACCGAGCCAGTACAGCGCGTTCGGGGTGTAGACGCCGTTCGGGTACAGCTCCAGGAAGCTCTGGAACAGCTGCGCGGAATCGTCGTACTTGCCGTTCTTCAATGCATCGAAGGCGACGTTGTAGGCGGTGCGCTCGTCGCCATTGGCGGCAAGCGCGCCCGGATCGCCATGCACCGACGGCGCGCGTTCCTGCACGGCGGCGGCGGCAGCCGGCTTGGCGGCGGCGGGCTTGC
>DJAN01000245.1 GCA_002429615.1 Lysobacteraceae bacterium UBA6001 | reverse complement strand
GCCATCGACGCTGGCCGGCAACAATTGCAGGAAGGCGCCGAAATCATCGGGGTCAAACTTCTTGGTCGGCATGAACTGCCACAGGATCGGCCCCAGCCGGTCGCCCAGTTCGACAATCCCCTGCTGGACGAATTTCTGGATCGACTCGCCCGCCTCCGCCAGCACGCGGCGGTTGGTGCAGAATCGCGACGCCTTGACCGCGAACTGGAAGCCGTCGGGCACCGCCTGCGCCCAGCCGGCAAAGGTCGCCGGCTTCTGGCTGCTATAATAGGTGGCGTTGATCTCCGTCGCGGTCAGTTGCACGCCGACATAGGCCAGCTCATCCTTCTGGCGCATGCCGACGGGATAGAAGCTGCCGCGCCAGGGTTCATAGACCCATCCGCCGATGCCGACCCTGATCCGTCCCGTCATGAAGATCCTCCCTGCGCCATATTGATCGCCCGGAACGATCAGAGCCAGCGGGAAAAGCCATTGGCGATTATTGCGAACAATTCTTAATTATCGGGCAATAGCTTTCAAAGGGGTTCCGCCATGTCGCTCGATCTCATCAAGACCGCCACCTATTTGTCGATCCACCTGACCGTGGGCTTCACCGTCGCCTATCTGATGACCGGATCGGTCGCGCTGGCCGGCGGCATCGCGCTGGTCGAACCGATGGTCAATGCGGTCGCCTTCTTCTTCCACGAACAGGCGTGGCAGCGCTTCACCGCCCGGCCGCCACGCGATGCCGGACGCGACTGGATGCGCGGTCAGGCGGCGATCGCCTGATCCCTCACTGCTTCGGCCGCGGCTTGGCGCGCGGGATCAGCCAGGGCTTCACCTTGCCGGTCGGCCGCGCCTTGCCGTCCAGCCTTCGCACATGCCGGATGGTGATCGGCTTGACGATCATCTGCCCGCGCATCGGCCCCGTGCCGCAACAGGTCGGCACCGCCAGAATGCGACGCACCACGTCCATGCCGGCCACCACATGGCCAAAGGCGGCATAGCCGATCGAACTGCCCTGCGCGTCCATCCTCGGCGTCGGTCCCACCGTGATGAAGAAATTGCCCGATGCCGAATTGGGCCGGTCGGGCCGGGCCATCGACAATGTCGCGTCGAGATGCCTGATCCCGGTCTGGCTGGTCGGCTCATGCCGGACCGGCGGCAAGGCCCGGCGCAGGTCGGTATCGATCCCGCCCTGGATCAGGCCATATTTGGGATCACTCTTGCGCCGCGCCGCCCGGTAGAAAACCGTGCCGTCGAGCCGCTGGTCATCGGCATAGGCCAGGAAATTGGCGCTGGTCAGCGGCGCCCGGCGCTGGTCGACCGCTACGATGATCGTGCCGACCGATGTATCGATCGCCACCCGCGTATAGCCGGGGGTCGGCCGATTGGCAGGCTGGGCATGGGCCAGACCGGGTAACAGGGCGAACAGGAAGACGGCAAGACGGCAGGCAACGGAACGCATCGACACGGGGTACTCGTCGGGGAGGGAGGATGCCGAGGCTATCGACCGCGCAGCGCGGACGCAACCAAGCAACAGGGCGCCTGCCCTTTGCCGATATGCCGCTTATGCTGTCCTACAGCATGTCACCGCCCTATATTGCCCGGCCTCGGCGATCGAACAGCATTGTAACGAAATTTCCCACATTTGAATGAAGATGACAAAATGTGCGGGAAATGTGCGAAGTTAAGGCGAAGGATGGGGATGGCCGGAATGAATGAGATGGGGCTGGAACCGGGCGCGACGACGTCCGATGGCCGGCCGCGCCAGGGCTTCTGGGGGCTGTGGAATATCAGCTTCGGCTTCTTCGGCATCCAGATCGGCTTTGCGCTGCAGAACGCCAACATGTCGCGCATCTTCCAGTCGCTGGGCGAAAATCTCGACAATCTCGCCTTGCTGTGGATCGCCGCGCCGTTGACCGGCCTGCTGGTGCAGCCGGTGATCGGTTACCTGTCCGACCGCACCTGGACGCGCTGGGGACGGCGGCGCCCTTATTTCATGCTCGGTGCGCTGTTCACCACGCTGGCGCTGCTGGTGATGCCGAATTCGCCGACGCTGTGGATCGCCGCCGGCACGCTGTGGATCCTGGACGCCTCGATCAACATCTCGATGGAGCCGTTCCGCGCCTTCGTCGGCGACCAGCTCTCGCCGCGCCAGCGCCCGACCGGCTATGCGATGCAGAGCTTCTTCATCGGCGTGGGCGCGATCGTCGCCAGCTTCCTGCCGTATCTGCTGGCGCATTGGGGCGTGGCCAACACCGCCGCGGCGGGGCAGGTGCCCGATACCGTGCGCTGGTCGTTCTATGCCGGCGCGGCGGTGCTGCTGCTCTCGATCGGCTGGACGGTACTGCGCACGCGGGAATACTCGCCGCAGCAGTTGGCCGCATTCGACGATGCCGAGCCGGTGGCCGCTCGCGCCGCCGTGCGTGCGCACGGCGCACCGCCGATGACGCAGGTCGTGCGCTGGCTGGTGATCGGTGTGCTGCTCGCGGCCGCCATCGCCTGGCGCGAGGGCGATCGCATGCTCTACGTGCTGGCCGGTCTATGTGCCGGCTACGGCGTATTGCTGTGGCTGGCGCGCGTGCTGCCCGGCACGCATATGCTGGCGGCCATCGTCGATGACCTGCGTGGCATGCCGCCGACCATGCGCCGGCTGGCGTGGGTGCAGTTCTTCTCGTGGTTCGCCCTGTTCGCGATGTGGATCTACACCACCGCAGCGGTGGCCGGGCGTCACTTCGGTGCGACCGACACCGCCTCGGCGGCGTACAACGAGGGCGCCAACTGGGTAGGCGTGCTGTTCGGTGCCTACAACGGTTTCGCCGCGCTGGCCGCGCTGCTGATCCCGCTGATGGTGCGCGCCATCGGGCTGCGCTGGAGCCACCTGGTCAACCTGTGGCTCGGCGGCCTGGGCCTGGTGTCGCTCACGTTGATCGGCGACCCGCACTGGCTGCTGCTGTCGATGGTCGGCATCGGCTTTGCCTGGGCGTCGATCCTCTCCCTGCCTTATGCGCTGCTGTCGGACAGCGTGCCGGCGGCGAAGATGGGCGTGTACATGGGCATCTTCAATTTCTTCATCGTGATCCCGCAGCTGATCGCGGCCAGCGCGCTCGGCTTCGTGCTGCGCACGCTGCTGCAGGGCGAGCCGATGCGCGTGCTGGTGCTGGGCGGCGTGAGCCTGTTCATCGCCGGTGTGTGCGCGCTGCGGGTACCTGCCGCTTCGGAGACGACCTGATGCATCCGCGCTCGACCTTGTTCCTTGGCACCTGCCTGGCTTTGCTGGCCGGTGGCGCCAGCGCCGCCACCCCCGACTTCTACGGCACACTGGAGCCGTTCGCCCGCGATGCGGTGTACTTCGTGGTCACCGACCGCTTCGTCAATGGCGATCCTTCCAATGACCATCGCGACCAGGGCGGCGACCATCCCACCTTCGACATTCCGGTGCATTGCCCGGATGGCATCGACGGCAACATCGGCTACCTCGGGGGTGACTTCAAGGGCGTGGCCGACAATGCGGGCTATATCCGCGATCTCGGCTTCGGCGCGGTGTGGATCACCCCGATCATCGCCAACCCGGATGAGCCGTTCAGTGGCGGCAAGCCGGTGAGCTGCGACAGCAACCTCAGCGACAACGGCAAGACCGGCTATCACGGCTATTGGGGCGTGAACTTCTACCAGCTCGACGAGCACCTGCCGAGCCAGGGGCTGGACTTCGCCGGCTTCACCCGCGCCATGCATGCCAAGGACCTGAAGGTGGTGCTGGACATCGTGGGCAACCATGGCTCGCCGGCGTTCGGGATGACCCGCAAGCAGGCGAAGTTCGGGCAGGTGTTCGACCGCGACGGCAAGCTGCTCGCCGATCATCAGAACCTGCCACCGCAGAAACTCGATCCGAAGCACAACCCGCTGCACGCGTTCTACAACAACATCGGCCCGGTAGATGCGAAGGACGGGTCGATCTTCGATGGCAACCTGGCCGAGCTGGCCGACTTCAACCAGGACAATCCGGCGGTGCTGGATTACCTGGCCGGTGCCTACCTGCAGTGGCTGGACCAGGGCGCCGATGCGTTCCGCATCGACACCATCGCCTGGATGCCGGACCGCTTCTGGCATGCGTTCAGTGCGCGCATCCGCGCGCACAAGCCCGGCTTCTTCATGTTCGGCGAGGCGTTCGACTACGACCCGGCCTCGATCGCGCGGCATACCTGGCAGCGCAACGCCGGGGTGAGCGTGCTCGACTTCCCGCAGCGCGGCGCGATGTCCGATGTGTTCGGCCGCAAGGGCGAGGGCTTTGAGAAACTCGACGGCACGCTGTTCCTGGGCGAGGGGCCGTATCGCAACCCCTACGAGTTGATGACGTTCTACGACAACCACGACATGGCGCGGCTGGATGCGACCGACGCGGGGTTCATCGACGCCAACAACTGGTTGTTCACCGCGCGCGGCATTCCGGTGCTGTATTACGGCTCGGAAATCGGGTTCATGCGCGGGCGGGCGGAGCATGCGGGGAACCGCGCGTATTTCGGCCAGGCACGCATCGACGCCGCGCCGAAAAGCCCGATCTTCGCGCCGCTGCGGCGGATCGCGCGGCTACGCGAGGAGAGCGTGGCGCTGCAGCGCGGTCTGCAGGTGAGTCTGCGCCTGCAGGGGGATGAGGCGGTGTTCCTGCGGGTCTACCAGCATGAGGGTAAGGCGCAGACGGCACTGGTGATGCTCAACAAGGGCGACACGGCGAAGACGCTGCGGGCAGACCAGTATGTGCAGGCCGGGACGTGGCGCGATGCATTCGATGGCAAGCCGGTGAATGCCAAGGGCAAGCTCGCGGCCGAGGTGCCGGCGCATGGCGTGCGGGTGTTCCTGCTGGATGCGCCGGTGCGGGATGCGGGCTTGCAGGCGGCGCTGACGCAGGCGATGCAGCAGCAGGCGACGCGTGATGCGCAGGATGCGAGGGGTTCGGCGGATGCTGTAAACCCCACCGGGAAAACCGGTACCCCACTGTAGGAGGGGCTTCAGCCCCGACGAGCGGAGTCGCGGTCTGCAGGATCGCGGTCGCGGCTGAAGCCGCTCCTACAGGGGGATCAGGTTTGACGTGCGGACGGAGAAGGCGGGCCGGCCGTCGCCCCTATCGCCGCGACGAATCCCGCAGCACCAGCCGCGTCGGAATCGCCCGGCTCTCGGCTACCTCGCCGCGGATCAACGCGATCAACCCGTCCACCAGCAGACTCCCCGCCAGCTTGGTGTCCTGCTGCACGGTCGTCAGCGACGGCGATACCGAGCCGGCCAGTGGAATATCGTCGAAGCCGGTCACCGCCACGTCCGCCGGCACCTGCAGCCCGCGTTCGCGCAATGCCCGCATCGCGCCGATCGCGATCAGGTCGCTGGCCGCGCACACCGCGTCGAACCGCTCGCCGCGCGCCAGCAAGGCCTCGCAGGCGTCATGGCCGGACTGCTCGGTGGTGATCGCGTCGTACTGCAACGCCGGCTCCGCCTCGATCCCCGCGACGCGCATCGCCTCCACGTACCCGCGATAGCGCTCGGCGAACTCCGGGTAGTGGCTGGACGCATGCCCCAGGAACGCGATGCGCCGGCAACCCTGCTCCAACAGGTGGCGGGTGATGTCCAGGCCACCCTGGAAGTTGTCACTGCCGATCGACACGCCCGGCTGGTCGGGCAGGGCGGCGCCCCAGCGCACGAAATGCGTGCCCTGTTCCACCAGTGTCTGCAGCCGCGCGCGCGACTCGTGGTAATCGCCATAGCCGAGCAGGATGATCCCGTCGGCCTTGTTGCTGTCCTCGTAGTCGGCCTGCCAGTCGGTGGACAGCTGCTGGAACGAGACCAGCAGGTCGTAACCCCGCACCGCGCAGGCGCGGGTGATCGAGCCCAGCATCGAGTGGAAGAACGGGTTGATCAGCGAGTCGTCCGGAGTCGGATCCTCGAAGAACAGCAGCGCCAGCGTGCCGGCATTGCGCAGGCGCAGGCTGGAGGCGTTCTTGTCGACCTTGTAGTTCAGCTGCCGGGCGATGCTCAGGATGCGCCGCCGGGTCTCCTCGTTGACCATCGGGCTGCCGCGCAGGGCGCGTGACACCGTCGGTTGCGAGACGCCCGCCAGATAGGCGATGTCCAGGGAGGTGGCCTTGCCTTTCGTTGTCATCGGCTCGCGCGGCGGAAACGGCTTCCGCATCATGCCACGCGCCGGGCGCGCAGCGCCGCCGCGATTGGTTTACCATGCTGGCCAGATTCCACCCGCCAAGGTGGCCTGCGGAAACGCCGGCCGAGCGTGCGACATGAGCACTACCACCGCCCAGCGCTGATTTCCGACGAGGCCCGGCCCCCGGCGCCCTCTCGGCGCTTTTTTTTCGCCCGGCGCTCGCGCCTTTCCCGTTTTCCCGCCCCTGGCTCCCGCCGGTGGCTCCCTCCAGATTCCCGCCCATGATCACGATCACGCTCCCCGACGGCAGCCGCCGCGAGTACGAACAGCCCGTTTCCGTCATGCAGGTCGCCCAGTCGATCGGCGCAGGCCTGGCCAAGGCCACCCTGGCCGGCGCCGTGGACGGCGTGCTGGTCGATGCCAGCGACGTCATCGACCACGACGCCACCCTGCGCATCATCACGCCGAAGGACGAGGAGGGGCTGGAGATCATCCGCCACTCCAGCGCCCACCTGGTTGGCCATGCGGTCAAGCAGCTGTACCCGGACGTGAAGATGGTCATCGGCCCGGTGATCGCCGAGGGCTTCTACTACGACATCTACTCCGAGCGGCCGTTCACGCCCGAGGACATGGCCGCCATCGAGCAGCGCATGGCCGAGCTGATCGCCCAGGACTATGACGTCATCAAGAAGATGACCCCGCGTGCGGAGGTCGTCGAGATCTTCAAGGCCCGCGGCGAGGAGTACAAGCTGCGCCTGATCGAGGACATGTCCGACGACATCCAGGCCATGGGCATGTACTACCACCAGGAATACGTGGACATGTGCCGCGGCCCGCACGTGCCGAACACGCGCTTCCTCAAGGCCTTCAAGCTGACCCGCATCTCCGGCGCCTACTGGCGTGGCGATGCCAAGAACGAGCAGCTGCAGCGCATCTACGGCACCGCCTGGGCCGACAAGAAGCAGCTCGATGCCTACATCAAGCGCATCGAGGAAGCCGAGATGCGCGACCACCGCCGCATCGGCAAGCAGCAGGACCTGTTCCACCTGCAGGAAGAGGCCCCGGGCCTGGTGTTCTGGCACCCGAAGGGCTGGTCGATCTGGCAGGTCGTCGAGCAGCACATGCGCAAGGTGTACCGCGATACCGGCTACGGCGAGGTGCGCTGCCCGCAGATCCTCGACGTCAGCCTGTGGCAGAAGTCCGGCCACTGGGACAACTACAAGGACAACATGTTCTTCACCGAGTCCGAGAAGCGGACCTACGCGGTGAAGCCGATGAACTGCCCGGGCCACGTGCAGGTGTTCAACCAGGGCCTGCACAGCTACCGCGACCTGCCGATCCGCTACGGCGAATTCGGCTCGTGCCACCGCAACGAGCCGTCCGGCGCGCTGCACGGCATCCTGCGCGTGCGCGGCTTCACCCAGGACGACGGCCATGTGTTCTGCACCGAAGGCCAGATCGAAGGCGAGGTGCGTGCGTTCCACGAGCAGGCGCTGAAGGTCTACGCCGACTTCGGCTTCGAGGAGATCCAGATCAAGATCGCCCTGCGCCCGGATTCGCGCCTGGGCGACGACGCCACCTGGGACAAGGCCGAGGGCGCGCTGCGCTCGGCGCTGCGCGCTTCCGGCGTGGAGTGGCAGGAGCTGCCGGGCGAGGGTGCCTTCTATGGCCCGAAGATCGAGTACCACCTGAAGGACGCCATCGGCCGCACCTGGCAGTTGGGCACCATGCAGGTCGATTTCATGATGCCTGGCCGCCTCGGCGCCGAGTACGTGGACGAAAACAGCCAGAAAAAGCACCCGGTCATGCTGCACCGGGCCATCGTCGGCTCGATGGAGCGTTTCATCGGCATCCTGATCGAGCACCACGCCGGTTCCTTCCCGGCCTGGCTGGCTCCGGTGCAGGTGGTGGTGGCCAATATCACCGATGCCCAGGCTGAATACGTAGAATCGGTTCGGAAAACCCTTGCAAATCAAGGCTTCCGGGTCCAGGCCGATTTGCGCAACGAGAAGATCGGCTATAAGATTCGCGAGCATACGCTGCAGCGCGTGCCCTACCTGCTGGTCGTCGGTGACCGCGAGAGGGACAATGGCGCCGTTGCGGTGCGCACCCGTTCGGGCGAGGATCTGGGCACGATGTCCCTGGACGCCTTCGTCGAACGCCTGCGTGCCGAGCACGCCGCGTAAGCCAACCCCGGCCGTCTGGATGTTCCGGAAGCGCCGGTTCGATTCCCCTGGGAGATTGCAACATCAGTACACCTGACAACAAACAGAACCGCCGAAACGCAGAAATCCGCGTGCCGCGCGTGCGCGTGATCGGCAGCGATGGCGAAATGATCGGCGTGTTGTCGCGCGACGAAGCGCTGGCGAAAGCGGAAGAGGAAGGGCTCGACCTGGTCGAGATCCAGCCCCAGGCCGACCCGCCGGTCTGCAAGATCATGGACTTCGGCAAGTTCAAGTTCGAGCAGCAGAAGAAGGCCAACGAGGCCAAGAAGAAGACCAAGCAGGTCGAGATCAAGGAGCTGAAGTTCCGTCCGGTCACGGACGAGGGCGACTACCAGATCAAGCTGCGCAACATGCGCCGCTTCCTGGAGGAAGGCGACAAGGTCAAGGTCAACATCCGTTTCCGTGGCCGCGAGATGAGCCACCAGGAACTGGGCCGCGAGATGGCCGCACGGATCGAGGCCGACCTGGGCGAAGACATCGTGATCGAATCGCGTCCGCGCCTGGAAGGCCGGCAGATGGTCATGATGATCGCGCCGAAGAAGAAGAGCTGATCCCAGCTCCGGCCGGTGGTGCGCGCCACCATCGGCCCCGGCGCGGTCGCCGACCGCGCCAGAACCCGCTGATTTGCAAGACTTTCCCGACCCGGGCATAATGTGCGGCCCGATCCGTCGGGAATGCCGTGCAAACGGTGACAGGACCGGCTGTTGTTCCTTTGGAATCAAGAGCTTAAAAGCAGGCGAGGGCATGGACGGAAAGTGTGGCGCGAGCCACCGCCCTGGTCAGTGACATAAAAACCATCAAGGACATAGCAATGCCCAAGATCAAGACCAACCGGGCGGCGGCCAAGCGTTTCCGCAAGACCGCTTCCGGCAAGTACAAGGCTGGCCACGCCAACCGTAGCCACATCCTCACCAAGAAGGCGACCAAGCGGAAGCGCAACCTGCGGCAGACGAACCATGTTCGTGCCGAGGACGCGGGCCGTCTGGACCGCATGCTTCCCTACCTCTGAGGACTGAACAATGGCACGAGTTAAGCGTGGTGTGCAGGCGCGTCGCCGGCACAAGAAAATCCTGACCCTGGCGAAGGGCTACTACAACGCTCGCCGCAAGGTCTTCCGCGTCGCCAAGCAGGCGGTCATCAAGGCGCAGCAGTACGCCTACATCGGCCGCAAGCAGAAGAAGCGCAATTTCCGTTCGCTGTGGATCACCCGCATCAATGCGGCTGCCCGCATCAACGGCCTGAGCTACAGCCGTTTCATGAACGGCCTGCTGAAGGCTGGCATCACCCTGGACCGCAAGGTGCTGGCGGACATCGCCGTGCACGACGCGGCGGGTTTTGCCGCGCTGGCTGAGAAGGCAAAGGGCGCGCTGGCGGCATAAGTCGTCCCGGTCGCCCGCGCATGGCGCGGGCCTCCAGGTAGGACCAATGCATGGGGAAGGGCGCGAGTCCTTCCCCATTCTTTTTTGTGCCGGCGCAAGCCGGACGGACATTGCAAGCAGGACACGTGCGGAAGCCATGAGCGAGATCGAAACCCTCACCGGACAGGCGCTGGCGGATATCGCCGCGGCACAGGCGCCCGAGCATCTGGAAAACCTGCGCGTGGCCCTGCTGGGCAAGAGCGGCAGCATCACCGCCCAGCTCAAGCAGTTGGGCGCGTTGCCCGCCGACCAGCGCAAGGCCGCCGGCGAGGCGATCAACCTGGCCCGCGATGCGGTGTCCGAAGCGCTGGCCCAGCGCCGCCTGGTGCTGGACGCCGCCGCGCTGGACGCCCGCCTGGCCGGCGAGCGCATCGATGTGACCTTGCCGGGGCGGCGTGCCGAACGCGGCGGCCTGCATCCGGTCAGCCGCACTCTTGAACGCATCACCGGCATCTTCGCCCGCCTGGGTTACGAACTGGCGGATGGCCCGGAGATCGAGGACGACTGGCACAACTTCGAGGCGCTGAATTTCCCGCCGCACCATCCGGCGCGCGCCATGCACGACACCTTCTATTTCGGCGACGGCCGCCTGCTGCGTACCCATACCTCGGGCGTGCAGGTGCGCTACATGGGCGAGCACACGCCGCCGCTGCGCATGATCGCCGCGGGCAAGGTCTATCGCAGCGACAGCGACCAGACCCATTCGCCGATGTTCCACCAGGTCGAAGGCCTGCTGGTCGACGAGCATTCGACCTTCGCCGACCTCAAGGGCACGTTGTCGGAGTTCGTGCGCGCGTTCTTCGAGCGCGACTTCGAAATGCGTTTCCGCCCCAGCTATTTCCCGTTCGTCGAGCCCGGCGCGGAAGTGGATATCGCCTGGCAGCAGCCCGACGGCAGCACCCGCTGGCTGGAAGTGCTCGGCTGCGGCATGGTGCATCCGAACGTGCTGCGCGCCGTGGGCATCGATCCGGAGCGCTACACCGGTTTCGCTTTCGGCCTGGGCGTCGAGCGCTTCGCGATGCTGCGCTATGGCGTCAACGACCTGCGCGCGTTCTTCGAGAACGACGTGCGGTTCCTGCGCCAGTTCGCGTAAGTCGAACGCCCCTCCTTTCGCTTCCTGATTCCGGCTTCCCATGAAATTCTCCGAAAACTGGCTGCGCAGCCACGTCCCCACCGATGCCGACCGCGACGCGCTCGCCGCGACCCTGACCGCGATCGGCCTGGAGGTCGAAGAGGTCACTCCGCTCGGCGCTTCGCTGGGCCAGGTGGTGGTGGCGCGCATCGTCGAGGCGGTGCGTCATCCCGAGGCCGACCGACTGCAGGTCTGCCAGGTCGATGCCGGCGGCGGTGAACGCCTGCAGATCGTCTGCGGCGCGCCGAACGCGCGCCCGGGCCTGGTCGCGCCGCTGGCGCTGGTGGGCGCGCAGATCGGCGAGCTGAAGATCAAGGCGGCCAAGCTGCGCGGCGTGGAATCCAACGGCATGCTGTGCTCGGCCAAGGAGTTGGGCCTGGACAGCGACGCCTCCGGCCTGTTCGAGCTGCCGGACGATGCGCCGGTGGGCACGCCGCTGGCCGAATACCTTGGCCTGCCGGACGCCAGCATCGAGATCAAGCTGACGCCGAACCGCGCCGACTGCTTCAGCGTGCGCGGCATCGCCTATGACGTCGCCGCCGCCTGCGGCAGCGAAGTGGTGGCGCTGGACATCGCGGCGGTGCCGGCCGCGTCCAGCCGCACGCTGGCCGTCGAACTCAACGCCGGTGCCGAAGCGCCGCGCTTCTGTGGCCGCGTGATCGAGGGCATCGACCCCGCCGCGCGCACCCCCGTGTGGATGGCCGAGCGCCTGCGCCGCAGCGGCGTGCGCCCGGTGTCTCTGCTGGTCGACATCACCCAGTACGTGATGCTCGAACTCGGCCAGCCGATGCATGCCTACGACCTCGACACGCTGAAGGGCCCGGTCGCCGCGCGCCGTTCGCGCGCGGGCGAGACGCTCAAGCTGCTCGACGGCCGTGACGTGACGCTGGACGATAGCTTCGTGCTGATCACCGATGCCGACCGCCCGGTGGGCCTGGCCGGCCTGATGGGCGGTTTCGATACCCGCGTCACCGACCAGGCCCGCAACGTGTTCCTGGAGGCCGCGCACTTCCAGCCGGCGGCCATCATGGGCCGTGGCCGCAAGCTGGGCCTGCACACCGATGCCGGGCACCGCTTCGAGCGCGGCGTGGACCCGCAGCTGCCGCCGCAGGCGATCGAGCTGGCCACCCGGCTGGTGCTGGAACTGGCGGGCGGTACGCCCGGCCCGGTCACCCAGGTCGATCTGTCGCAGCACCTGCCGGTCGCCGCGCGCATCGGCCTGCGCCGTGCGCGCATCGCGCGCGTGCTCGGCCTGGAGATCGCCGACGCGGAAATCGAGCGCATCCTGCGCGCGCTGGGCATGCAGGTCGAGGCGGACGCCGCCGGCTGGCAGGTCATCGCGCCGACGCGTCGCTTCGATATCGCCATCGAAGAAGATCTGATCGAGGAACTGGCGCGCATCCACGGTTACGACCGCATCCCGACCACGCTGCCGGGCGGCGCCAGCCGCATCGCCATGCCGACCGAGACGATGCTCGAAGAGTCGGCGGCGCGTGCCCAGCTGGTGGCGCGTGATCTGCAGGAAACCATCAATTACGCCTTCGTCGAGGCCGAGCTGCTCGCCAAGTGGCAGCTGCACGACGGCCTGGTCGCGCTGGCCAATCCCCTCAGCGCCGAGCTGGCGGTGATGCGTCCGGCGTTGCTGCCGGGCCTGGTCGCCACGTTGGGCCGCAACGCCGCCCGCCAGGCTGGGCGCGTGCGCCTGTTCGAACTGGGCAAGGTCTTCGCCACCGCCGCCGAAGTGGGCGCGGCACCGGTGGAGACCCTGCACGTCGCGGCCGCGGTGTGCGGCGATGCCGTGGCGCTGCAATGGGGCGAGCCGGCGCGCAAGGTCGATTTCCATGACCTCAAGGGCGACCTGGCTTCGCTGGCCGCCGCCAGTGGCGCGCTGCTGGAATACCGTCCGTCGATCCGCGCGTACGGCCACCCCGGCCGTTCGGCCGACATCTGGCGCGATGGCCAGTGCATCGGCTGGATCGGCCAGCTGCATCCGGCGCTGGCCAAGGCGCTGGAAATCGACGTGGACGTGGTGGCCTTCGAGCTGGCCCTGGCGCCGTTGGCCGCCCGTGCGCTGCCGCGGGCAGGCGAGCTGTCGCGCTTCCCCTCGGTGCGTCGCGACCTGGCTTTCCTGGTCCCCGAGCAGGTCGCCTGGGCGGACCTGGCGGCCACCGCGCGGGCCAGCATCGGCCCGCTGCTGCGCGATGTCCTGCTGTTCGACCGCTACGTGGGGCCTGGCGTCGAAGCCGGCTTCAAGAGTCTGGCTATGGGCTTGATTTTGCAGGATAACTCGCGCACGCTCACGGATCGGGATGTGGAGGCCGTGGTGACCGACGTGGTGACCGCCGTCGAGCGCGATCATCGCGCCCGGATCCGGAGTTGAGGCGGTCATCAGGGGGCATGCCATGGCATTGACCAAAGCGGAAATGGCCGAGCGCCTGTTCGACGAAGTCGGTCTGAACAAGCGTGAGGCCAAGGAGTTCGTCGACGCGTTTTTCGACGTGCTGCGCGATGCGCTGGAGCAGGGACGCCAGGTGAAGCTGTCGGGTTTCGGCAACTTCGACCTGCGGCGCAAGAACCAGAGGCCCGGTCGCAATCCCAAGACCGGCGAGGAAATTCCGATTTCCGCCCGGACGGTGGTGACCTTCCGTCCGGGCCAGAAGCTCAAGGAACGGGTGGAGACTTATGCTGGATCCGGGCAGTAACCGCGAACTTCCGCCGATTCCGGCCAAGCGCTACTTCACCATCGGTGAAGTGAGCGAGCTGTGCGACGTCAAGCCGCACGTGCTGCGTTACTGGGAGACCGAGTTTCCCAGCCTCGAGCCGGTGAAGCGTCGCGGCAACCGTCGTTACTACCAGCGCCACGACGTGCTGATGGTGCGGCAGATCCGCGGGCTGCTGTACGAACAGGGTTACACCATCGGCGGCGCGCGGCTGCGTCTGGACAGTGCGGGTGCGCGCGAGGAATCGGCGCTGAGCAACCAGATCATCAAGCAGGTGCGGATGGAGCTGGAAGAAGTCCTGCAGTTGCTGCGTCGCTGAAGTCGAGCGACAACGGCGTGCGAAGCCGTTATAATCGCAGGCCGCCTGAAAGGGCGGTGCACCAACCTTCCGGGGTATAGCGCAGCCTGGTAGCGCACCAGTCTGGGGGACTGGTGGTCGTCGGTTCGAATCCGGCTACCCCGACCAAATGTTTTGCCAAGCGGCCCGCATCCCATGATGCGGGCCGTTTTGCTTTGCGCGGTGGCTCAGGTGCAGCCGGTTACTTCCAGCACGTCGACGCGCACCTGTTCGGCCGGGCACGACAGCGTGCCGCCGAGCGCGGCAGTATCGCCCATGCAGCTGGCGCCGCCCACGAAATTGGCCAGCATGCCGCGCGTGCCTTGTCCGGATGGGGTGCCCGGGCAGCGTGCTTCGTAATGCACATTGACGCAGGACTTCTGCGTCGGACGCTTGCCGCCGATGTAGTAGCGACCCTGTCCGCCGGGGCAGGTGGCGGCCGCCAGGCGGATGCCGGCCTTTTCCGATTGCAGGTAGGCCTGCCAATCTGCCTGCTGTTTGCGTTCCGCTTCCGCCAGCGCGGCCTGCTGGCGCGCGCGGGCGTCCTGCTGCGCGCTCGTGCTTGATGCGGCGTCGGCCTTGGGCGCTGCTGCTGCGGTGGTCTTCGGTGGCACGGCGGCGCTGGTCTTTGCCGGCGTTGCGGTGGCGATGCGGTTGTCAGGCGTCGCCGCGGGCGTGGCGGGGACGGGCGCCGGCGCGGCGACGGCAGCGGATTTCGCGCTCTGCTCGGCCTGCGCGCGCTGCAGCTGCGAGCGGCGATAGGCCTCCACGGCACGAACCTGTGACTGCGTATCACGCAGGAACTCGGCCTGCTTCTGGTCCTGCTGCTGATAACTCTGCTGCGCCTCGCCCATGCCCTGGACAAAGCCGCCAAGGAAGGCCTGCGCCATCCTGGCACTGTCTTCCTGATCCTGGCGGCGGCGCTCGGCGGCCAATGCGGCCTGATGCTGCTTTTCTTCCTGGGCAGTGGCGGAAGCGGCGACGAGTGCCTCGGTAACCGGGACGAAGACTTCCTCGATCTCGTTCCCTTCATCCGTGGTCATGCCAATGGCATTGCTGCGGTAATACTTCCACGACACCAATATCCCCGCCCGGCGCGCGGTCAGCGTGTGGTAGCGGTTGAGCCCGCCCAGAAGCCGGCCTGTGCTGGTGCCCAGAAGCAACGACTGCCCCTGCCATTGCGCCCACTTCTGCTTGGCGTCGCTGTAGGGCGCCTCGGTGATGACCAACTCGCCACTGTTGGCGTCCGCATGGAAGACATAGCGGGATGTCGGCGTGCCGGTATAGCTGTAGAACTGCACGGCCAGTTCGGATTCGCCGCGCCGCTGCAGTTCGATGATCTCGCCGGCCTGCACGCCGATCAGGGGCTTGCCGATCCATTCTTCCATGCCGCCGAAGGTGATGCGGATGGGCGTCACGGCGGCGGGTGCTGCTGCGGCAGCGGGGG
>DJAN01000246.1 GCA_002429615.1 Lysobacteraceae bacterium UBA6001 | reverse complement strand
GCGCGCGGCAGCCGTGCCGACGCGGAGCAGGCCGGCCTGCGCTTCGCCCGCACGCTGGGCGTGGCCGACGACGACGCGCAGGCGCTGGCGAAGCTGCGGGCGCTGCCGGCCGAGGCGATCCTGGGCGATCTCAACCTGACCACGCTGGACCGCAACCTGGGTCCCACCGGCACGTATGTGTTTCCCGTCGCGGACGGGAAAGTCGTCGCCGAGCTGGCCACGGCGTATCGCGACGGCAAGTTCAACCGCGTGCCGCTGATGGTGGGTGCCACCGCCGACGATATCGGCGGCCCGGATGGCTACATGGTCAATGGCGCCAGGCAGACTGCTGAACTGTTCGCCAAGGCCGGGCTGCCGACCTGGTACTACCGCTTCGGCTATGTCGCCGAGGCGACCCGCGCCGTGCATCCGAAGGGGGCGGCGCATGCCAGTGAGATTCCGTACTTCTTCGGTACGGTGGGCGTGCGCTATGGCGGTGATACCAAACCGGGGGATCTGGCGCTGTCGGCGAAGGCCAGCGGCTATCTGGTGAACTTCGTGCGCAGTGGGAATCCGAATGGCGAAGGCGTGCCGGCATGGAAGCCGTATGTGGCCGGGCAGGGTCCGATGCAGGTGTTCGGATTGACCGGCGAAGTGGGGCCGTGAGAGCGGGGTAACGTGCCCCGGATGCCCGCTTCCGGGAGGTGCGCGTCTGGAATGCGCGCCTCCGAAATGTCCGCTTCCGAAATGCCCGCTTCCGGAATGTCCGCTGTAGGAGCGGCTTCAGCCGCGACGCGATAGCGCCGGAACACGCGCCGCTGCCCCTGTTGGCTTCCGGTCGCGGCTGAAGCCGCTCCTACAGGTGGAGTGGAAGGAATCGGGCTGCGGCCCGACCCCCTCAATCCGCATCCACCACCCGGTTCTTGCCCGCCTGCTTGGCCGCATACATCGCCCGGTCTGCGCGCTTGATCACCGAGTCCGCGCTCTCGCCGGCCTGGCACACCGCCACGCCCGCGCTGAAGGTCACGAACACGCGCAGGTTTTCATGCAGTAGCGCCCGCTGCCCCAGCGCCCGCTGCAGCCGCACCACCGCCGCATGCGCCTCGAACGCGGTCGCATCCGGCAGCAGCAATACGAATTCCTCGCCGCCGAAACGCGCGATCGCATCGCTGGCCCGCAGCACCGTGCGCGCTGTTTCCACCAGGTGGCGCAGCGCCGCGTCGCCGCCCGCATGCCCATGGGTCTGGTTGAGCAGGCGGAAGTCGTCCAGGTCGATCAGCGCCACGCACAGCGGCTGCCCGCCGCGCAGCGTGCGCGACTGCTCGCGTGCGAACAGTTCCTCGAAGCCACGCCGGTTCAACGCGCCGGTCAGCTGGTCCTCGCGCACCAGGTCCGACATGTCGCGCAGTTCCTGCTCCAGCGCATGGATGCGGTCCTCGGCCTCGTCCACCTGGCGCTTGGCCTCCACCAGTTCGTCGCGCGCACGCAGCGCCTGCGCCTGCACGCCGGCGGTATCGGCCAGGATGTCCTGCAGCAGCCGCCCCAGCTCGGAAATGCTGCGCGCGCTGGCGATGGCCTGCGAGTAACCGGCCACGCGGTCGTGGTACTCGCCGGTGCTGGCGGCCATCCCGTCCAGCCGGTCCACGAAGGACACCATCATCCCGCGCATCGCGTCCTTCGACTCGGCGATGCCCTGCTTCAACAGGCCCTGCTTGTACATCACCTCGCGCAGGCTGCCGCGCGCCTGTTCCAGCGTGTTCTTGTCCAGCGGCCCGGCGATCAGCTGACGAATCGCGCCGATCTGGCTCTGCAGCCAGCTGCGGTCGTCGAGCAGTTCGCCGACGTTCTCCAGCAACAGGTCGAACAGGCCGAGCAACAGGTTCTGCTGTTCGTGCGTGTCCTCCGCGCGCAGGCCGATCTGGTGGCTCAGCTCGCGCAGGCGCTGCTCGAACACCACCACCGGCTGGCCCGGCAGCCAGCTGCGCAGGTCGTTGCCCAGCGTCTGGGATTCCTCACTCAGCAGCCGGTCGCGCTGCAACGCCGTCGCCAGCGCGTTGCCCAGCGCCTGCCGCAGCAGGTCGCGCCACTGCTCGGCCTCGCTGCGGCCATCGCCGAGCAGCTCCAGGTCCACGGTGCGGATGTACTTGTCGATCAGCTGGCGCAGGGCGCGTCCGTAGGCTTCCCAGTCGTTCGCTTCATAGGCGTTGCGCAGGCGCACGCCCATGTCGGCCAGTTCGCCGTGCAGCGTGCACATGCCCTCGGCGAACGCCCACAGCAGCGCGGGCGGTTGCTTGGCGGGGGCGAACAGGCGCTGCAGCGCCGCGGTCGCCGCCGCCCGATCCTTCGGCGAGGTGCCCGCGCCGGGCAGCCAATCGCCGGTCAGGGCCTTGCCCGCGGCGGGGACGGCGGGGTCCGATCCGCCGCCGCGCGGCCACCACCGGCGCAGGGCACCGAGGCGGGGAGTGGGCGGGTCGCGGGGGTCGGACATGGGGGCATGGCGCCGGAGGCTTCGATGCCGGGTTATCGGCGCGATGCATCCGGGCTTGAATGATTCAGCGCTCGACCGGGGTGGTTTTCGGCCCTTTGCACCGCGATGGGGAAATGAATGCGCGAGAGGGTCTGAGTACAGGCCGTTCCGTCATCAAAAAGGCGCGAGCGCTTCACGCCCTTTTTATCGTCGCTTGCCGAGTATCAGGTTCAGGCGCTCGTGGCGGATTCGCGAGCACCCCCGGCTGCTCCGTTCGACTCCCCGTTCCAACATCGCCCGGCCGTTTCGGGGCGATGGCTGTCCCTTTCCCGCTGGTTCCGTCCACCCCCACTGACGGATGTAGTGATGACCGCCTTGTTGACGCTGGACCCCGTCGTCATGCCGTTGCATGACGCCCCTTTGCCGTCCCCGCTGCCGGTGCCGCTGGCGCGCCTGCGTGCGCCGCGCCAGCGCGATGCGCGCGGTCGTTTCAGCCGTCACCACGAATGGCAGCAGGACATCGCGCCGGTACGCGACAGCGCGTTGTTCGTGGTCTCGGAAATGGCCGACTTCGTGAAGGCAGGCGGGCTGGGCGATGTCGCCGCCGCCCTGCCACGCGCGCTGCGCCGCCGCTACGACGTGCGCGTGCTCATTCCCGGCTACCGCGACGTGCTGGCCCGGGCCGGCGCGATCGAGGTGGTGGGGCGGGTGACCGCCAGCGCCGACCTGCCGGCCTGCGATATCGGCCGCATCGAACAGTCCGACGGCCTGCCGGTCTATGTGCTGCTGTGCGCGGCCTTGTTCGAGCGCGACGGCACGCCGTATGTCGATGCCGATGGCCACGAATGGCCGGACAACGCACTGCGCTTCGCCACGCTCTCCTCCGCCGCGGCGGAGATCGCCGCCGGCCGCGCCGGGCTGGATTGGCGTCCGCAGCTGCTGCACCTCAACGACTGGCCGTGCGCGCTGGCCGCCGCCTATGTGCGCTGGCGGGGCGGCGACACGCCCTGCCTGCTCACCATCCACAACCTGGCCTACCAAGGGGTGTTCCCCGCCGCATTGGCGCCCGCGCTCGGCGTGCCGGCGTCGCACCTGGGCGAACTCGCGTTCCATGGCCAGCTGTCGTTCCTGCGCGCCGGCATCGTCAACGCGCGCCAGGTCAACACGGTCAGTCACAGCTATGCCAGCCAGATCGTCGCCCCGGCCGAGGGCTGCGGGCTGGACGAGCTGCTGGCGCAGCGTGCCTCGCTCGGCGCCCTCAGCGGCATCGTCAACGGCATCGATGCCAGCTGGGATCCGCGCACCGACGCGCATCTGCCGGCGCGCTTCAGCGTCACCCAGTGGCAGGGGCGCGAGGACAATGCCGCGCACGTGCGCCGGGCCTTCGGCCTGCCGCCGAGTCGTGGCCCGCTGTTCGCGGTGGTGTCGCGGCTGGTGCACCAGAAGGGCCTGGACCTGACCTGCGAGGTGGCGCCGCAGATCGTCGCCGCCGGCGGGCAGATCGTGGTGATCGGCGGCGGCGAGCCGCAGATCGAGCAGCAGGTGGCGGCGTTGGCGCGCCGCTATCCCGGCCATGTCGGTGCCTATATCGGCTTCGACGAGGCGTTGGCGCGGGCGATGTTCGCCGGCGCCGACTTCCTGCTCATGCCGTCGCGTTTCGAACCCTGCGGGCTGAGCCAGATGTATGCGCAGCGCTTCGGTTGCCTGCCGGTCGCGCATGCCACCGGCGGCCTGATCGACACCGTGGACGATGGTGTCACCGGCTTCCTGTTCCAGGGCGCCAGTGCCGACGCATTGCGCCGCTGCCTGCAGCGGGTGTTCCGTACCTTCCGCCTGCCGGGCTTGCTCGCGGCCATGCGTCGCGCGGCGATGCTGCGCCCGAGCGGCTGGGACGTGGCGGGCAACGAGTATCTCGCCCTGTATCAGCGCACCGCGCTGGAGTTGCCATGAACGAACGCGCGGGGGAGCGTATCGAGGCCGTCGCGGCCGACACGACCGAGTATCACGCAGCAGAAGGGGGCGATGCCGCCATCGCGCTGCGCGCGCTGGCCCGAGGTGAGCCGGGCGACGCATTCGCGTGGCTGGGCCCGCATCGCCTGCCCGGCGGCATGTATCGCGTGCGCGCGCTGCTGCCGGGTGCGCGCGCGGTCACGCTGGTCGATCGACAGGGCAACCCGCTGGCCGCGATGCGGGATACGGGCGAAGGGGTCTTCGAAGGCGAGCTGGCATCGCCATCGGCCTATCGCCTGCGCATCGAATGGCCGCTCGGCGGCGAGGAGATCGACGACGCCTACGCGCATGGCGCGCAACTGGACGAGGACGTGCTGCAGCGTCTGCACGACGGCGATGGCGAGGCCGCGCGCGAGGCGCTGGGCGCGCACCACGCGGTGGTGGCCGAGGTGCCGGGCGTGCGCTTCGCGGTATGGGCACCGAACGCGCGCCGCGTCGCCCTGGTGGGCGACTTCAACGGTTGGGATGGGCGTCGGCACCCGATGCGCCTGCGCCATACCGCGGGTGTCTGGGAAATCTTCATCCCGCACCTGCACGCCGGCGAACGCTACAAGTACGAGATCACCGCCGCCGACGGCACCCGCCTGCCGCACAAGGCCGACCCGCTCGCCCGCTGGGCCGAGCTGCCGCCGGCCACGGCCTCGCGGGTGCCGCCGGCCGCACCGTTCGCCTGGCATGACCAGGACTGGATGGCCAACCGCGGCATCGCCACCGCGCCGGCGCCGCTGTCCATCTACGAACTGCATGCCGCGTCCTGGCGCCGCGACGAACACGGCAACCTGCTCGACTGGGATGCGCTCGCCGCGCAGTTGATTCCCTATGTAGGCGAGCTGGGCTTCACCCATATCGAGCTGCTGCCGGTGACCGAGTACCCGTTCGGCGGTTCCTGGGGCTACCAGCCGCTCGGCATGTACGCGCCCACCGCGCGGCATGGCGACCCGGTCGCGTTCGCGCGCTTCGTCGATGCCTGCCACCGCGCCGGCATCGGCGTGATCCTGGATTGGGTCAGCGCGCATTTCCCGGGCGACGCGCATGGTTTGCAGCGCTTCGATGGCACGGCGCTGTACGAGCATGCCGACCCGCGCGAGGGCTTCCATCGCGACTGGAACACGCTGATCTACAACTATGGGCGCCGCGAGGTGGCCGGCTACCTGGTCGGCAGCGCGCTGGAATGGATCGAGCGTTTCCATATCGACGGACTGCGCGTGGATGCGGTCGCCTCGATGCTCTATCGCGACTACAGCCGCGAGGAGGGCGAATGGATTCCCAACGCGCATGGCGGACGCGAGAACCTGGAGGCCACCGACTTCCTGCGCCGGCTCAACGCCGAGGTGGGCATCCGCTTTCCCGGAGTGATGATGATCGCCGAGGAATCCACCGCATGGCCGGGTGTCACCGCGCCGGTCGCGCAGGGCGGACTCGGCTTCAGCCACAAATGGAACATGGGCTGGATGCACGACACGCTGGAGTATCTCAAGCGCGATCCGGTGCATCGTTCGCACCATCACAGCCAGATGACCTTCGGGCTGGTGTATGCGTTCTCCGAGCGCTTCGTGTTGCCGCTCTCGCACGACGAAGTGGTGCACGGCAAGGGCTCGCTGCTGGGACGGATGCCCGGCGATGACTGGCAGCGGCGCGCCAACCTGCGCGCGTACCTGGCCTTCATGTGGGCACATCCCGGCGCCAAACTGCTGTTCATGGGCGGTGAGTTCGGCCAGCCGGGCGAATGGGACCACGACACCCACCTGGACTGGTCGCTCGCACGGCGTCCCGAGCATGCCGGCATCGCGCGGCTGCTCACCGACCTCAACACCCGCCTGCGCGCGCAACCGGCGCTGTGGCGCGGGGATCACGATCCGGCCGGGTTTGACTGGAGCGTCGGGGATGACCAGCGCAACAGCGTATTCGCTTTCGTCCGCCATGATCCGGGCGGCGCGCCGCCGTTGCTGGCGGTGAGCAATTTCACCCCGGTGGTCCGCCACGGCTATCGCGTTGGCGTGCCGTTGGCCGGGCACTGGGGCGAGGTCCTCAACACCGACAGCCACCACTACGGGGGCGGTGACATCGGCAATGCCGGTGGCCTGCCCACCACCGCGGTGCCGATGCATGGCCATGCACAGTCGCTCAGCTTGACCCTGCCGCCGCTGTCGACGCTGTATCTCCAGGCCGCGTCATGAGCGCGCCGCCCGCGCCGGTAGCGCTGCCGGGGCCGCTGGGTGCCTGGGCCACGCGTCCGGGTCATTACGGCTTCCGGCTCTGGGCACCGGGTGCCCGGCAGGTCGAGCTGCTACGTGGCGACACCGCCGTGCCCATGCAGGCCGAAGCGGGCGGCAGTTTCTTCGTCGAGCAGGCGCTGGAGGAAGGCACCCGCTATCGCTACCGCGTGGACGGCGGCGCGCCGGTGCCCGATCCCGCCTCGCGCTGGCAGCCGGAGGGCGTGCAGGGCCCCAGCGCGGTGCTCGCCACCGCCCACGCCTGGCATACCGATGACTGGCAGGGCCGGCCCTGGGCCGACGCGGTGCTGTACGAAGTGCATGTCGGCGCCTGTGGCGGTTACGCCGGGTTGCAGGCGCAGTTGCCGCGGCTGGCGGCCATGGGTATCACCGCGCTGGAACTGATGCCGGTGGCGCAGTTCGCCGGCACCCGCAACTGGGGCTATGACGGCGTGCTGCCCTATGCGCCAGCGGCCGCCTACGGCGAGCCCTGGCAGCTCAAGGCGCTGGTCGATGCCGCGCACGCGCACGGCATGATGGTGCTGCTGGACGTGGTCTACAACCACTTCGGGCCGGATGGAAATCATCTGCACGCCTATGCGCCGGCCTTCTTCCGCGAGGACGCGCCGACGCCGTGGGGCGCGGCGATCGATTTCCGCCAGCCGGCGGTGCAGCGCTATTTCATCGACAACGCGCTGATGTGGCTGCGGGAGTACCGCTTCGACGGGCTGCGCCTGGATGCGGTGCATGCCATCGTGCCGGCCACCTTCCTCGACCAGCTGCGCGAGGCGATCGCGCAGGCGCTGCCGGCGCAGCGCCATGTGCATCTGGTGCTGGAGAACGAACGCAACCAGGCCTCGCTGCTCGCGCGTGGTTACACCGCGCAGTGGAACGACGACTTCCACAACGCGCTGCACGTGCTGCTTACCGGCGAGACCGAGGGCTACTACGGCGCGTTTGCCGATGACCCGCTCGCGCATCTGGCGCGGGTGCTGGGCGAGGGCTTCGCTTTCCAGGGCCAACCGGACGCGCTCGGCCATGTGCGTGGCGAACCGTCCGCCGGCCTGTCGCCGGATCACTTCGTGGTGTTCGCGCAGAACCACGACCAGATCGGCAACCGCGCGCTGGGCGGGCGCCTGCGCACGCAGCTGTCGGTGCCGCGCCTGCGCGCGGCGTTGGCGCTGACCGCATTGACGCCGATGATCCCGCTGTTCTTCATGGGCGAGCCCTGGGGCGCCACGCAGCCGTTCCTGTTCTTCACCGATTTCGCCCCGCCGCTGGACGAAGCCGTGCGCGAAGGCCGCCGCCGCGAGTTCGCGCGCTTCTCGGCGTTCGCCGATGCCGATGCGCGTGCGCGCATCCCCGACCCGAATGCGCCGTCCACGTTCCTGGCCTCGCAGGCGCCGATCAGTGATGCCGACAGCGGCGACGGCGCGCGCTGGGTGCGCTGGTTCACCGAGCTGCTGGCATTGCGCAGGCGCTGGCTGGTGCCCGGGCTGACGCAGGCACGTGCGCTGCCGGTGCGCCAGCTGGGGCCGGGCGCGCTCGCGGCGGGCTGGCAGCTGCCCGGCAGCCAGTGGCATGTCGCCTTCAATTTCGGCGCCGCGCCGGTGCCGATGCCGGCGGGCGCGCAATGCCTGCTGCTGGCCGAGCATGTGGATACCGGCCGCGCCATGCTGCCGGTGGATGGCTTCATCGCCTGGCGCGAGATGCTGGCATGAGCGCCTCGCCGCTGCAGACACTCGCCGAAGCGTCCGGCCTGCTGGTCGACTGGGTGGATGTGGCCGGCCAGGCACGCGAGGTCGACGCCGATACGCTGCGCGCGTTGCTGGCCGGGCTGGGGCTGCGCGCCGACGATGACCGCCAGTGCCGCGACAGCCTGCGCGCACTCGCCGCCCAGCCGGTGCATGCGCCGCTGCGGACCGTGCAGACCGGCGAGTGGCTGGTGTTGCCTGCCGCGCCTGGCACCGCCTGCCAGTGGCAGGACGAGAATGGCCAGCGCCGCGATGCGCGCGTGGATGCCGACACCCGCGTGCAGGCGCCGCCGCAGCCGGGCTATTGGCGGCTGTCGTGGGGTGGCGACAGCCTGGCCGTGGCGGTCGCACCGCAGCGCTGCTGGAGCGTGGCCGACGCCTGCCGCACGTCCGATCCGCATGCCTGGGGCGCGGCCTTGCAGGTCTATGCGGCCTGCAGCGAGGAGGATGCGGGCATCGGCGATGTCGCCGGTGCCGCCGACTGGTTGCGGCTGGTGGCGCACGCCGGCGCCGATGCGCTGGCGCTGAGCCCGGTGCATGCACCGCGTGCGCGCCACGGCGGCGTCTACAGCCCCTATTCGCCCAGCGACCGGCGCTTCCTCGATCCGTTGCATGCCGCCCCCACGCATGTGCTGGGCCCAGCCGCCAGCGCCACCCTTGAAGCCTTGCCCACATTGCGCGAGCGCTTCGCGCAGCTGCAGGGGCAGCCGTGGATCGACTGGAACGCGTCCAGCGCCGCCAAGTGGCAATGGCTGCGCGCGCTGCATGACCGCTTCGATGGGGTCGATGCGCCGCTGCATGCGGATTTCCTGCGTTTCCGCGAGGCTGGCGGCAGCGCGCTGGCCGACTACGCGCGTTTCGCCGCGCGCGATCACGCCGACGACGACCCTGGCCTGCATCTGTTCGCGCAATGGCTGGCGCAGCGCAGCTGGTCCGGGCTGCAGCGCGAGGCGCGCGAGCGGGGCATGGGCATCGGCCTGATCGCCGACCTGGCGGTGGGCTTCGACCCCGCCGGTGCCGAGGCGGTGGCCTGGCCGCAGGCCACCCTGCACGGGCTGGTGCTGGGCGCGCCGCCGGATGCCTTCAATCCCGACGGGCAGACCTGGGGCATCGCCAGCTACGCACCGCGCGGCCTGCGCGAGAGTGGCTATGCGCCCTTCATCGAGCTGCTCCGCGCGGTGATGCGCGACCGTGGCGGGCTGCGCATCGACCACATCCTCGGCCTGCTGCGGCTGTGGCTGGTGCCGGCCGGCGCCGCCCCCGGCGATGGCGGCTACCTGCGCTATCCGCTGCACGACCTGCTCAACCTGCTGGCGCTGGAATCGTGGCGCCATCGCGCCATCGTGATCGGCGAGGATCTCGGCGTGGTGCCCCCGGGCCTGCGCGACGCGCTGGCCGCGCGCGGCGTGCTCGGCACCGACGTGCTGCTGTTCTGCCGTGACGAGGATGGCCGCTTCCTGCCGCCGGGGCGCTGGCGGCAGGATGCCGTGGCGACCAGCAGCACGCATGATCTGCCCACCTTGTGCGGCTGGCGCGCGGCGCGCGACCTGGACTGGCGTGAACGCCTCGGCCTGGGGAGTGCCGCACAGCTGCGCCAGGAACGCGCGGCGCGGCGTGCGGCGGTGGTGCAGCTGCGCGCCGCGTGTGGCGGTGAGGGCGTGGCCGAGGTCGATCCCTGGCTGGATGCCCTGCGCTATACCGCGCGTGCGCCCGGCGCGTTGGCCCTGTTGCCGGCCGAAGACGCGTTGGCCCTGGGCGAACAACCCAACCTGCCCGGTACCGTCGCCACGCATCCGAACTGGCGCAGGCGGCTGCCGCAGCCGTTGCCGGTCGAGCCGCTGCAGCAGTCGCTGCTCGCTTTCGCCGACGCACGCCATGGCGCCCGCGCGGAGCCATTGACGTGATCGCGCCGCGCGCGACGCTGCGGTTGCAGCTGCACGCCGGCTTCGACCTGTACGCCGCCGCCGCGCAGCTGCCTTACTTCGCCGCGCTCGGCGTCAGCCACCTGTACCTGTCGCCGATCGCGACCGCCGTACCTGGATCGACGCATGGCTACGACGGCATCGACCCGACCCGGATCAATCCCGAGCTGGGCGGCGAGGCAGCGTTCCTGGCGTTCTCACACCATGCGCGGGCGCTGGGCCTGGGCCTGATCCTCGACCTCGTGCCCAACCATCTCGCCACCCATCCGGGCAATACCTGGTGGTGGGACGTGCTGCGCCACGGCCGGCGCAGCCGCCACGCCGGCTGGTTCGACATCGACTGGCGTGCGCCGGGACATGACGGCCAGCTGTGGCTGCCGGTGCTCGACCGGCCCTGCGCGCAGGCGGTCGCCGAGGGACTGTTGCGGCTGGAGTTCGATCCGGAGGGCCAGGTCCAACTGCGCCACCACGAGCAGCCGTTCCCGTTGCGTCCGCAGAGCCTGCCGTCGTTGTCGCCGGCCGCGCTGCGGGCCTGGGTGGCGGAACTCAATGCGCAGGCGCGCGAGGGCGACCCGCGCCTGCAGCGGCTGATCGACCGCCAGCCCTATCGCCTGGCGTGGTGGCGGGTGGGCAACGACATGATCAACTACCGCCGCTTCTTCGACATCACCTCGCTGGCCGCGCTACGGGTGGAACTGCCCGCGGTGTTCGACGCGGTGCATGCGCTGCCGTTGCGGCTGGTGGCCGAGGGCCACGTCGATGGGGTGCGGATCGACCACATCGACGGGCTGGCCGAGCCGGCCGCCTACCTGCGTCGGCTGCGCGCCCGGCTCGACCAGGCCGGGCGCCGCCGCGGGCTCGCGCCGGGCACGCTGGCGCTGTACGTGGAGAAGATCCTGGCGCCGGGCGAATCGCTGCCGGAAGACTGGCCCTGCGATGGCACCACCGGTTACGACTTCATGGACCAGGTGGGGGGCGTGCTGCATGCGCGCGGAGGGCGCACCCCGCTGCGCCAGCTGTGGCGCGCGTGCAGTGGCCGCAGCGGCGATTTCGGCCAGGAGCAGCGGCAGGCGCGCGAGGAGGTGCTGCGTGGCCCGCTGCAGGCGGAATTCATCCGTGCCGTGCGCGCGCAGATGGCGCTGGCGCGGCTGGATCCGGCGACCCGCGAGTTCAGCCCGCAGATGCTGGCACGCGCCTTGGCCTGCCTGCTGCGCGAATACCCTGTGTACCGCAGCTACGCCAGCGCCGATGGCCTGGATCCGGCCGGACGCGCGTATCTGCTCGAAGCGCTGGCGCGTGCGCGCACCGGCCAGCCGCAGGCCAGCCTGGCGGCGTTGGAGGCGCTGGCGCGCTGGCTGGCCGAAGACCGCAACGCCGACCGCAGCCAGATCGCGCTGCGCCGTATCCTGCGCCGGCGCTTCGAACAGCTGTCCGCGCCGCTCAACGCCAAGGCGGTGGAGGACACCGCCTTCTACCGGCATGGCGTGCTGCTTTCGCGCAACGAGGTGGGCAGCGATCCGGATCACTTCGCGCTGACCAGCGCGCAGTTCCATGCCGCCTGCCGGCAGCGTGCGCGCCAGCATCCGCGCGCGCTGCTCGCCACGGCCACGCACGACCACAAGCGCGGGGAGGATGTGCGCGCGCGCCTGGCGGTGCTGTCCGAACTGCCCGCGTGGTGGCGCGAGCAGCTGCGCGGCTTCGACGCGATCGCCACCGGCCTGCCGCTGCCCGCCCCGGACCCGGGCGACACGGCGATGCTGTGGCAGACCGTCGTCGCGGCGTGGCCACTGCTGCTGGCGGTGGACGATCACGACGGCCTGCAGGCCTATGCGGAACGCCTGTGGCAATGGCAATGCAAGGCGCTGCGCGAAGCCAAGCTGCGCAGCAGCTGGCTGGACCCGCAGCCCGCCTACGAGGCACGGGTGCAGGCGTTCATCGATGCCGTCGTGGTATCGCGCGCCGGCCTGCCGCTGCGTCGCGCGCTGCAGCGTGCCGCGCGCCACATCGCGGTGCCGGGCGCGCGCAATGGCCTGGCCCAGGCCTGCCTGCATCTGACCGTGCCGGGCGTGCCGGACCTGTACCAGGGGCGCGAGGGCTGGGACCTGTCGCTGGTCGATCCGGACAACCGCCGCGAAGTGGATTACGCGCAGCGCCAACACTGGCTGGACGATCCGCGCGACTGGCCAACGCTGCTGCACGACTGGGCCGATGGTGCGGTAAAGGCGCAGCTCATCGCCCGCCTGCTGCGCGTGCGCGCGGCGCATCCGGGCCTGTTCGCACGCGGGCGCTACCAGCCGCTGGCCGGAGCAGGGGAGCGCGTGCTGGCGTTCCTGCGCGATGACGGCGAGCACCAGCTGCTGGTGGCGGTGACCCGGCTCGGTGCGGACAGCCATGGCCATGGCTTGGCGCTGCCGCCGCGTACCTGGGGACAGGCCGCGCTGGCGTGCGCGCCCGGCCGCTATCGCGATGTGCTGGAGCAGCGCGACGTCGTGCAGCGCGGCCGTCGCATCGCGCTGTCGACGCTGCTTGCACGTAGTCCGGTGGCAGTGTGGCTTTCCTCCACGAGTTGATCGCATGAATCCCACCCAGCGCGAAGCGCGTATCCGCGAACTGGCCCGCGAAATCTGGGAGGCCGAGGGGCGCCCGGACGGACAGCAGACCCGCCACTGGGCGATGGCGGAGCGGCTGGTCGACGCGGAAATCCGCGCGGCCGCCGAAGACACGCCGCCCGCCGGAGAGACCCCATGACGCCTGCCAGGAAGCGCGCATGCCGCCACGCAAACTGACCCAACGTTCGCGCATCCGTGAGGGACGCCCGTTTCCGCTGGGAGCGACCTGGGACGGCCTGGGGGTGAACTTCTCGCTGTATTCGGCCAACGCCACCCGGGTTGAGCTGTGCCTGTTCGACGAGCGCAACCGCGAGACCGAGCGCATCGCCCTGCCCGAATACACCGACGAGGTATGGCACGGCTACCTGCCGGACGCGCGCCCCGGGCAGCGCTACGGCTATCGCGTCTACGGGCCGTATGCGCCGGACGCCGGGCATCGCTTCAACCCCAACAAGCTGCTGCTGGACCCCTATGCCAAGCAGATCATCGGCCAGTTGAAGTGGGCACCGCAGCTGTTCGGCTACACGATCGGGCACAAGGACAAGGACCTGAGCTTCGACCGCCGTGACAGTGCCGCCTTCATGCCGCGCTGCGCGGTGATCGACCCGGCCTTCACCTGGGGCCACGACCGCCGGCCGCACGTGCCCTGGCAGCACACGGTGATCTACGAGGCGCACGTGCGTGGTCTGAGCATGCGCCACCCGGCGGTGCCGGAGGAGGAACGCGGCACCTTCTCGGCGCTGCGCAACGATGCGCTGGTCGAGCACATCAAGGGCCTGGGCGTGACCTCGGTGGAGCTGCTGCCGGTGCACGCGTATGTGGATGACTCGCAGCTGCTCGACCGCGGCCTGCGCAACTACTGGGGCTACAACACCATCGGCTTCTTCGCGCCGCAGCCGCGCTACATGGCCACGCGCACGGTGGCCGAGTTCAAGCAGATGGTGGCGCGGCTGCACAACGCCGGGCTGGAGGTGATCCTGGACGTGGTCTACAACCACACCGCCGAGGGCAACGAGCTGGGGCCGACGCTGTCGTTCAAGGGCATCGACAACGCCAGCTACTACCGCCTGGCCGATGATCGCCGCTACTACATCAACGACACCGGCACCGGCAACACCTTCGACCTGACCAACGCTGGCGCGCTGCGCATGGTGATGGACTCGCTGCGCTACTGGGTGCTGGAGATGCACGTGGACGGCTTCCGCTTCGACCTGGCCACGATCCTGGGCCGCGAGCGCTATGGCTTCGATCCGAGCGGCAGCTTCCTGGACGCGGTACGCCAGGACCCGGTGCTGAGCCAGACCAAGCTGATCGCCGAGCCGTGGGATGTGGGCCCGGGCGGCTACCAGGTCGGCGGCTTCCCGCCGGGGTGGGCGGAATGGAACGACCACTTCCGCAACAACGTGCGCGCGTTCTGGCGCGGTGACGCCGGGCAGCTGGCGGAGCTGGCCACGCGGCTGACCGGTTCGGCCGACCTGTTCCGGCACAAGGGCCGGCGTCCGCATGCCTCGGTGAACTTCATCACCGCGCACGACGGCTTCACCCTCAACGACCTGGTGAGCTACGACAGCAAGCACAACGAGGCCAACGGCGAGGACAACCGCGACGGCAGCGACAACAACATTTCGGCCAACTATGGCGCCGAAGGCCCGAGCGAGGATGTCGGCATCATCGGTACGCGACGCCAGCAGATGCGCAACCTGCTGGCGACCTTGCTGCTGTCGCAGGGCACGCCGATGCTGCTGGCCGGAGACGAGTTCGGCCACAGCCAGGGCGGCAACAACAACGCCTACTGCCAGGACAACGAGACCACCTGGATCGACTGGGAGGCCGCGCAGCTGGCGCCGGCCGCCGACCAGGCGCGCTTCGTGCGGCGACTGCTGTCGCTGCGCCGGCGCTATCCGCTGCTGCACCGCAGCCGCTTCTTCGACGGCGAGCTGGACGAAAGCCTGGGCTTCCGCGACGTGACCTGGCTGGCGCCGGATGGCGGCGAGATGACCCCGACGCAATGGCAGGACGCCAATGCGCATGCGCTGATGATGCGGCTGGATGGGCGCGCCCCGGCCAGCGGCCTGCGCCAGGTGGCGGCGAACGTGACCTTGCTGATGCTGCTCAATGCCGACCCGGCCAACCCGGTGGACTTCCAGCTGCCCGCCATGCACGACGAGCACTGGCGGGTACTGATCGACACCGCCCGCCATGGCGGGCGCGCGGTGCCGGGGGGGAGTCCGTGGACGGCGCCGCCGAGGTCGCTGGCACTGCTGGCGGTGGAGCGCGACCGCATCGCCAGCAGCGCGAAGGTGGCGCCGGATGGGGGGATGCTGCCGCATTGAGTGGAATGCGGTTGCCGTGCCGCCATGCAGTGGGATTCAATGATCGCCACGCGGCGATGATTGATGGAGCCCGGCACGCCGGGGCAGTGATGAACGAGCCGATCAAGGTGAAGTTTCCGTTGCCCGACGATCGAGAGGGCATCGAGGCGGAGTGGATGTGGGCCGGTCCCTTGCATGGCCAGGCCTTGGCGCTGGACAACTCGCCATTTCACGTCTACGGGATCAGCTTCAAGGACGCCTTTGAAGTCGAACTCGCGGGAAATGTGCTTCAGTTCGTTCGCGTTGTGTCGAAAAGCGGGCACCGGACGGTACGCGTGCGGTTTCCGCGGTCCACGGGGCACGCTGCCTTCCTGGCGATCTGGCCCCGGCTTGAAGCGCTGGGATGCTCCTACGAGGGGTCGCAGCTGGAAATGCCGCTGTATTCGATCGACGTTCCCCCCGGGGCGGATCTAGATGCGGTCGTCGACTTTCTTGCTGAGCAGGAGCAGGAATCGGTGCTGGAGTACGAAGAGGCCGATTGCCACGGATGGATCCGTAGGCGGTAATCTGGTTACTGGGTGATTACGACTGGCCGCTGATGCTGAAGATCTGGGGACGCCACAATTCGAGCAATGTGCGCAAGGTGCTGTGGTGCGCGGAGGAGATCGGCCTGCCTTATGAATCCATCCAGGTCGGGGGTGTGTTCGGGCAGGTCGATACGCCCGAATACCGTGCGCTGAACCCGAACGGGCTGGTGCCGATGATCGAGGATCAGGGCTTGCCGCTGTGGGAATCCAACACCATCGTGCGTTACCTCAGTGCCCGCTATGCGCTGGATACGCTGTACCCCGCCGATCCGGCCGAACGCGCGGTGGGCGAGAAGTGGATGGACTGGACGACATCGAGCTTCGCCGCGCCGTTCCGTGACGTGTTCTGGGGCACGCTGCGCACCGCGCCGGAACTGCGCGACTACGAGAAGATCGGCGCCGGGATCAAACGTTGCGGCGAGCTGCTGGCAATGGTGGACGCCGCATTGGCGAAGACGCCGTGGTTGTCCGGGGCCAGATTCGCGATGGGGGATATCCCGCTGGGGGCTTTCATCTATGCCTGGTTCGAGATGCCGATCGAGCGGCCGGCATTGCCGCATCTGCAGGATTGGTACGAGCGGTTGAAGGCACGGCCGGCGTATCGCAAGGCGGTGATGACGCCGCTGACGTGAGCGATGCGGGCGACCGCCGCCGCCCTGTAAGGTGCCTCCTGTAGGAGCGGCTTCAGCCGCGACCGTGCGCTGACCGACATCCAGGACGTCCGATGCCGCACGGTCGCGGCTGAAGCCGCTCCTACAACCCCCCGCGCTATGCTGCCCGCAAACGGAGAACCCCCATGCGCATCCTGCTCGCCGGCGCCACCGGCCTCGTTGGCTCGCACGCCCTGCCGATGCTGCTCGACGATTCGCGCTGCAGCGTGGTCATCGCGCCCACCCGTCGCCCGCTCGGCGTGCAGCACGCCAAGCTCGACAACCCCGTGCTTGACTTCGACGGCCTCGGCGAGGCCGCCCGCCATTGGCAGGTCGATGCCGCGATCTGCGCGCTCGGCACCACGATGAAACTGGCCGGCTCGCGCGAAGCCTTCCGCCGCGTCGACCACGACTATCCGTTGGCGTTGGCGCAGTCGCTGCGCGAGGAGGGCACCGACATCTTCGTGCTCAACTCGGCGATGGGTGCCGATGTGGCATCGCGAATCTTCTACAGCCGGGTCAAGGGCGAGCTGGAGCGCGACCTGCGTGCCCTACGCTTCGACAGCCTCGTGCTGGTGCGTCCCGGTCTGATCGGCGGCGAACGCGGCGGGCCGCCGCGTGCCGGCGAGCGCATCAGCATGGCGGTGCTGGGGGTGCTCGGTCCGGTCCTGCCGCGGGCGTGGCGGATCAATCCCGCCACCGTGATTGCCCGCGCGAGGGTGGAGGCGGCGCTGCAGCCGTCGCCTGGCGAGTGCGTGATCGACTCGACGCAGCTCGTCGACTGAGCTGCGCCTCCCATGCGAATTTCCGGATAGAACAGCGCTACTGCCCATGATGTTCTGGGTGCCCACGGAGAGGGCGTCCAGATGCGCAAGCGCGGCACGCACAAGCAGGGAATATGGCTCGCAGCGAGCGTGGGCCTGCTCGCGTCGATATGGTTCGTGTACTCGGGGCGCAAGCCGCCGTATTCCTGGGTAAGTCCATCCCAGCAAGGAATCCCGGAACAGACGCCTGCACAGCCGCGCGCCAATGTGCCATCGCTGGCCGACCTGGTAGCGGCGCATCGCATCGAAGCCAGCACCGTGGTCCCGGCATCGGGTCGCGCATTCTTGATCCGGCGCGCACACGAACGTCGCCCGCCAGGCGATGCCGCGGCTTTCGCACGTACCCTGCTGCCCGCTTCTGCGCGTGGCGATTCGGTGGCGAGCTATCGCCTGTATCTGATCGCCGCCGAATGCGGGGCGAGCATTTCCCCAGACGTCGCCCGAGCCGATCAACGCATGGCCGAATGGCTGCCGCCGAACCAGGCGGAACTGAGTGCGCGGGAGATGGAAGAGTGCGAGGCGGTCCTGTTGGACCCGGGACTCTCCGACCGGCGCGAATGGTTGCGGCTCGCCGCGGAACAGGGGTCCGTGGAAGCGGCCACGGTCTACGCGATCAGCATTGAGGAAGTCGTGGGCGGCCCTGATGAGTGGGCCAGGCATCCGGAAAAGGTCATCGCGTACAAGCGGCAAGCGATTCGTTATCTCGAAGATGCCGCCGCGGCCGGCAGCGTAGAGGCGCTGTCGGGTCTGTCGCAGGCGTACGTCGGTGGATTTCTGGTGTCGGAGGATTTGACCGGGGCGTTGGCCTACCAGCTGGTCGCTGAGCGGGTGAGTCCGTCGGACGGTAACCGGGGCTTGCGAATTGGCCTGGAGCAGCGGATCTCGGCAGAGCAAAGAAACGAAGCTCGGCGCCAAGCGGCGGCGATCTATCAGCAGTGCTGTGTGTAGCGAGGAGGTAGGTAAGGTGGCGAGGAGCGCTGTTGATGGTTACGGGCGGCGCAAACGTATCCGTCGCACTCGCCACGCAGGGGCCGCGTGAACGTCGGCCCGGTCAAGAAAATGCAGTGAGCCGTCGGGCCTCACCCCCGGGCGCTGGTAATCACCGCGCCCTCGCGCATCACCAGCGTCACCGGGGTACGCGCGACCACGTCGAGTAGCTTTTCCCATTGCGCCTCGTCCAGCGCGCCGGTCGCATGCAGCACGCGGTGGACGTGCAGCTTGCCGTCCTCGTCGCGGCGCGAGCTGAGCTCGGCGCTGAATTCGCCCAGCTCCCAACCCTTCTTCTCGGCATACATGCGCAGGGTGATCGCAGTACACGCGGCCAGCGAGGACAGATACAGGTCGAACGGCGCCATGCCGGCATTCTGGCCGCCGAGCGCGGCCGGTTCGTCGGCGACCAGTTCGTGGTGGCCGCTGGTGATGCGGTGGGCGTAGTGCGGGCCGAGTGAGGTGACGCGGGCATGGGCCATGAGGCGCTCCGGTGGGTGGGTCGGGTCGCGGCTGAAGCCGCTCCTACAACGATGCGGCGAATCTGCGGGGTAAGAAAGGATGGGCGTGCGCTCAAGGCCCCAGGTGCTGGCCGCCGTCCACGGCCAGGATCTGGCCGGTGATCCAGCGCGCCTGCGGCGAGGCCAGGAACAGCGCGGCGTTCGCCACGTCCTCGACCGCGCCGAAGCCGCCGAACGGAATGCCGTCGCGGATGCGCGCATACAGCTCGGGCTCGGCTTCGCGGCGGCGATCCCACAGGCCACCGGGAAATTCGATCGACCCCGGGGCGATGGCGTTGACGCGGATGCGCTCGCCCGCCAGTTCGCTGGCCAGGGTCACCGTGTAGTAGTTGAGCGCGGCCTTGGCGGTGGAGTACGCCGCCGCGCGCGGGGTCGGGCGCAGCGCGTTGATCGAGCTGATGTTGAGGATGGAGGGCGCACCGCTGCGCCGCAGCCATGGCAGCGCGGCGCGGTTGCAACGTACCGTCGCCATCAGGTCGATGTCGAAGCCCGCCTGCCAGCTCGCGTCGTCATTGCCATTGCCGTAGCCGGAGGCGTTGTTGACCACGCCGTCGATGCCGCCCATCGCGGCCGCCGCGGTGGCGATCCAGGCGTCGATCTGCGCCGCGTCGGCGAGGTCGCAGGGCTGGCAGTGCACGTGGCCGCCGTGGCGTAGCAGTTGTTCGCCGGCTTCGGCCAGCGCGCGTGGATCGCGGCCGCAGATCGACAGCGTGGCGCCGGCACGGGCGAACGCGTCGGCGATGCCCATGCCAATGCCGCGGCTGCCGCCGGCAATCAGGAAGCGCTGCCCGCGCAGGGAATAGTCGGTCATGGGAAGCTCCAACGAAGTCGCCTCCATTATCCGCCAGCCGCCGCGCCGCGCCTGGCTTATCTCCAGGCGCTATCAGCTCATGCCGCTTCGTCGCTGCCGATCTAACCCTTCCTTTACACCCCGCGCCGCGCGCGCAGGCAAAAAAGCGGGGTCAACGGGATGGGACGAAGCAGTCATGGGCAAGCACATCACCCTCATCGGCGCCGGCTTCTGCGGGGCCGCGCTGGTCCGTGAGCTGGCGTACCGCGCCGACGCATCAACCCGCATCACCCTGGTCGGCATGGCCGACAGCTTCGGCAGCGGCGTGGCCTACGGTGCCGCACGCCCGGAGCACCTGCTCAATGTGCGCGCGCGTGACCTGGGCATCGATCCGGACGAGCCGGGCGGCTTCGCCGATGCGCTGCATCTGGGCGAATCCGGGCGGCAGGCGTTCCTGCCGCGCCTGGCCTACGCCGATTACCTGCGCGGCGAGCTGAGCGCGGCGATGGCGTCCGCGGCCGCGCACATCGTCTGCAAGCCACAGGAGGCCATCGCCGCCGAACGCACCCAGCGTGGCTACCGCATCTTCCTCGCCAACGGTGAAGCCTTCGACAGCGACCAGCTGGTGCTGGCGGTGGGCGCGCTGGCGCCGCAGGCCTTGCCCGGCATCGGGCCGCGCCTGAGCGTGCATCCGCGCTATATCGGCTGGCCGTGGCAGCCCGGCGCACTGGATGGCATCGCGCCGGACGCGCGGGTACTGATCGTCGGCACCGGGCTGACCATGGTCGACGTGGCACTCAGCCTGCAGGGCCGCGGCCACACCGGGGCGCTGCATGCCATCTCGCGGCGCGGGCTGGTGCCGCAGGCGCATGAGGTCGAGGCCGGTCCGGTGCAGGCGCTGCCGTTGGCGGTGCAGGAGGCGTTGCGTGCCGGCGACCTCACCGAGGTACTGCGCGGCGTGCACCGCGCGGTGCGCGAAGGCGCACCATGGCGCGGTGCGGTGGATGCGCTGCGGCCCTACCTGCAACCGCTGTGGCGGAAGCTGGATGCGCGGCGCCGGGCCAGCTTCCTGCGCCACCTGCGCCCGTACTGGGAGGCCGCGCGCCATCGGGTGGCGCCTGGCGCGGCCGGCGTGCTCGCC
>DJAN01000281.1 GCA_002429615.1 Lysobacteraceae bacterium UBA6001 | reverse complement strand
GAAGCGGAGCGCCCCGCATGAGCTACCTCGGCTACGTGATCGCCGCCTACGCCGTGTTCGTCGGCGTGCTGCTGTGGGACGTGCTGGCCGCGCGCTGGCAGGTGCGCCGCGCGCTGCGCCAGGCTGCCGCGCGCCGGCAACGCCAGCGCGGTCGCACGGCGGTGGTCGATACGGAACTGCTGCGATGAACCCGACCCGACGCCGCCGCCTGTGGTGGGTCCTGGCGCTGGTGCTGGCCGGCGGCCTGGCGACGACGCTGGTCGCGCTGGCGCTGCAACGCAATGTCGCCTACCTCTATACGCCGTCGGAAGTACTGCGCGGCGATGCCGGCGACCACGCCCGCTTCCGCCTCGGCGGCATGGTCGAGAAGGGCTCGTTCCAGCGCGCCGCCGGCTCGCTGCAGGCGCATTTCCGCGTCACCGACGGCGACGCCCAGCTGCCGGTGAGCTACGACAAGATCCTGCCCGACCTGTTCCGCGAGGGCCAGGCGGTGATCGCCACCGGGCGCATGCAGGGCGGCGTGTTCGTCGCCGAGGACGTGCTGGCCAAGCACGACGAGAACTACATGCCCAAGGAAGTCGCCGACAAGATGGGCGCGGCGCACCGCAAGCACGACGTCGTGGCGGGGCCGCAGTGACGGCAGCACCGCGTGTCACCCTGATCCGGATGTGGTGCTGATGCTGCCCGAACTCGGCCAGATTCTGCTGATCCTCGCCCTGCTGGTCGCGCTGCTGCAGGCGGTGCTGCCGCTGGCCGGTGCGCAACGCGGGCACCTGGCCTGGATGGAAGTCGCGCGCCCGGCCGCGCTGGCGCAGCTGCTGCTGGTGGGCGGCGCCTTCGCGGTGCTGACCTGGGCATTCGTGCAGCAGGATTTCTCCGTCGCCTACGTCGCCGAGAACTCCAACTCGCTGCTGCCGCTGGTCTACCGCTACTCGGCGGTGTGGGGCGCGCACGAAGGCTCGCTGCTGCTATGGACGCTGGTGCTGGCCCTGTGGAGCGCGGCGGTGGCGGTGTGCTCGCGTTCGCTGCCGCTGCCGGTGGTGGCGCGCGTGCTCGGGGTGATGGCGCTGATCAGCCTGGGCTTCCTCGCCTTCCTGCTGTTCACCTCCAATCCGTTCGCGCGGCTGCTGCCCGCCCCGCCCGAAGGCGGCGACCTCAATCCGCTGCTGCAGGACCCCGGCCTCATCATCCACCCGCCGATGCTCTATGCCGGCTACGTCGGGTTCGCGGTGCCGTTCGCCTTCGCCATCGCCGCGCTGCTGGACGGCCAACTCGACGCACGCTGGCTGCGCTGGTCGCGGCCGTGGACCAACCTGGCCTGGGCGCTGCTTACGCTCGGCATCGCGCTCGGCAGCTGGTGGGCGTACTACGAACTGGGCTGGGGCGGCTGGTGGTTCTGGGATCCGGTCGAGAACGCCAGCTTCATGCCCTGGCTCGCCGGCGCGGCGCTGCTGCATTCGCAGGCGGTGACCGAGAAGCGCGGCAGCTTCGGTGGCTGGACCCTGCTGCTGGCGATCGCCGCGTTCTCGCTGTCGCTGCTCGGCACCTTCCTGGTCCGCTCCGGCGTGCTGACCAGCGTGCATTCGTTCGCCGCCGATCCCTCGCGCGGCTTGTTCATCCTGATCTTCCTGGCACTGGTGATCGGCGGCTCGCTGCTGCTGTATGCGCTGCGTGCGCCGGGAATGGCGGCGGCGGCCGACGATCCGCGCCGCGGCTTCGCGCCCACCTCGCGCGAGACCCTGCTGCTGGCCAACAACCTGCTGCTGACCTGCGCCTGCGCCATGGTGCTGCTCGGCACGCTGTACCCCCTGCTGGCCGATGCCCTCGCCCTGGGCAAACTGTCGGTCGGCCCGCCCTACTTCGGCACCCTGTTCCTGCTGCTGATGGCACCGCTGGTGCTTCTGCTGCCGTTCGGTCCGCTGACCCGCTGGCAGCGCGACCAGCCTTCGCGCCTGCTCGCGCTGCTGCTGCCGTGGATGGTGCTGGCGCTGCTGGCCGGCGTGCTGGGCTGGGTGCTGGCACCGCAGGGACGCCTGAAGGCCGCGCTTGGCGTGGCGGCCGCGGCGTGGGTGCTGCTGGGCACGCTGCGCTTCGCCTGGCTGCGCCTGCGTGGCAGCGCCCCCGGCCAGCGCTTCACCGCCGAGATGGCCGGCATGCTGCTGGCGCACGGCGGCGTGGCGGTGTTCCTGGCCGGTGCGCTGCTGGTGGAATCGCTGAGCGTGCAGCGCGAGGTCGCGCTGGCGCCGGGGCAGCAGCTGCGCATCGGTGCCTACGACCTGCGCTTCGACAGGCTCGACCCGGTGCAGGGCCCGAACTACAGTGCCGACGTGGCGCGCCTGGGCGTGCTGCGTGGAGGCCGTGAAATCGCCGTGCTGACGCCGGAGAAACGCCGTTACGCCAGCGGCGGCCAGACCATGACCGAAGCCGGCATCCGCCCGGGCCTGTTCGGTGACGTGTATGTCGCCCTCGGCGAACCCCTGGGCGCCGGCGCCTGGGCGGTGCGCGCGCACGTCAAACCGTTCGTGCGCTGGATCTGGCTCGGCGCGCTGCTGATGGCGCTGGGTGGCATCGTCACCGCCACCGACCGGCGCTTCCGTCGTATCCCGGAGAAGTCCTGATGTCCGCACCCGCTCCCCGCCGCCTGTCCCTGCCGCTGCTGGTCGGTGGCGGCGTGCTGTTCATCGCCGTGCTGGCGCTGCTGCTGTACGGGGTGCGCCGCTCCGGCCTGGCCGACCGTGACAGCCTGCCCTCCGCCCTGATCGGCAAACCCGCGCCGGCGTTCGACCTGCCGCTGCTGCACGACCCCTCGATCCGCGTCACCGCCGCCGATCTGCGCGGCGCGCCTTACGTGCTCAACGTCTGGGGCAGCTGGTGCCCGACCTGCCGCGAGGAACACCCGATCCTGACCCGCTTCGCGCTGACCAAGCGGGTGCGGGTGATCGGCTACAACTGGAAGGACGAGCGCGCCGACGCGCTGCACTGGCTGGAGCAGCTCGGCAATCCCTACCTGCTGGTGCTGGCCGACCCGGACGGACGCACCGCCATCGACTGGGGCATCGCCGCCGCGCCGGAAACCTTCCTCGTCGACGCGCAGGGCGTGGTGCGCTGGAAGTACAGCGGCGCCTTGACCCAGGACGTGATCGACGAACAGCTGATTCCGCAGCTGACCCTGCTCGAACGCGCACCGGCCGGCGCCGCCGCGCTGCACGCCGCGCCATGAGCGCACGCCTGGCGGCCTGCGTGATGGCGGCCTGGCTCGCGCTGGCGGGCGTGGCCGCATCCGCGCAGCCGGTCTCGGACCCGGCGCCGCTGGAATACCGCGATCCGGCCGAGGAGGCGCGCTTCCATGCCCTCACCGCCGAACTGCGCTGCGTGCAGTGCCAGAACCAGTCGCTGGCCGATTCCAACGCGCAGATCGCCCACGACCTGCGCCGCGAAGTGCTGGCCCTGATGCACCAGGGCCGCAGCGACGCGCAGATCAAGCAGTTCCTGGTCGCGCGTTACGGCGAGTTCGTGCTGTATCGCCCGCAGGTCGAATCGCGCACCTGGATCCTGTGGTTCGGCCCCGCCATCCTGCTGCTGGGTGGCGCGGTGCTGCTGGCGATGCTGGTCCGCCGCCGCGGCCGGGCGTTGCCGCCCACCACCCACGAACCGCAGGAGTGGTGATGCTGATCTTCGCCGTCATCGCAGGCCTGATCGTGCTGGGCGTCCTGGCCTGGGTGCTGCGTCCGATGTGGGCGCATTCGCGCGGTTTCGTCATCGCCACCGTGGTGCTGTTCGGATTGGGCACCGCCGTGCTGTACGGCCTGCTCGGCACGCCGGCCGGCCTGCGCCCGGCCAACGCCTCGCGCATCGACACCCCGCGCGACATCGACGAAGCCGTCGCCGACCTGCGCGCCGCGCTGGCACGCGACCCCAGCCAGGTCGAAGGCTGGATGCTGCTGGGCCGTGCCCTGCTCGGCCAGGAGAAATACACCGAAGCCGCCGACGCCTTCGCCCACGCCGTGCGCCTGCAGCCGGACCACGCCGAAGTGCTGGTCTCCGCC
>DJAN01000193.1 GCA_002429615.1 Lysobacteraceae bacterium UBA6001 | reverse complement strand
CTTCAGCCGCGACCGCCGGATCCACGGGTCGCGGCTGAAGCCGCTCCTACAACGGCACGCCGGACGCGCCGTCCCCCAGCCCCGCCACCGCCGCGGCGACCACGCGCGCCAGCGGCGCATCGATATCCACTACCACCACGTCCGGCTCGTCGGCCGGCGGTTGCAGTGCCTCGAACTGGCTATCCAGCAGCGTGGCCGGCATGAAATGCCCGGCACGCTTGCCGAGCCGCGCCGCGATCACCGCCGGCGTACCGTGCAGGTATACGAAACGCATCGGCACCCCGCTCGCGCGCAGGCGCTGCCGGTGCGCCTTGCGCAGCCCCGAAAACGCCAGCACCACCGATTCCCCGCGCATGACGCACTGCCGCAAAGCCTGCCCCAGCGCATCCACCCACGGCTCGCGCTGCGCATCGGTCAGCGGCTCGCCGCGCGCCATCTGCGCCTTCGCCTCAACACTGTGGAAATCGTCGGCATCCAGCAGCGCGAACCCATAATGCGCGGCCAACGCCTGCGCCACCGTGCTCTTGCCGCTGCCGGATACGCCCATCACCACGATCGCAAAAGCAGGGACGGAGGTGGTGGCAGGCATCATCGTGGCTCGTTATAGGTGCAGATCAATTTTTCATGCGACGGCCATCGGTTCGGCCGATGGTGTAGCGTCGGCATCCTCGCACGCCCCGTCCCGTTCCGCATCCGGTCCGCCCATGCTTCCTGCGCAGGAAAACGCCACCCGTTCGGCCCCGCCGCTGCGCGAGAAAGCCGCCTATGCCTTTGGCGATTTCGGCCTCAATCTCTATTGGGCCAGCATCTCGGCGTTCCTGCTGATCTTCTACACCGACGTGATGATGCTGCCGGCCGCCGCGGTCGGCACGCTGATCCTGGTGACCAAGATCTGCGATGCCATCGCCGACCCGCTGATGGGCATGCTCGCCGACCGCACGCGCACGCGCTGGGGCCACTTCCGCCCCTGGTTGCTGTGGGGCGCGCTGCCGATGGCCGCCACCGGCGTACTCGCCTTCACCGTGCCGGCACTGGCGGCGGACATGCGGCTGCTGTGGGCGTATGTGACCTTCTCGCTGATGATGCTGGCCTACACGGTGGTCAGCATCCCGTACTCGGCGCTGTCCGGGGTGATCACCGCCGATGGCCAGCAGCGCACGGTGCTGGTCAGCCTGCGCTTCATCGCGGCATTCGCCGGCACCACGTTCGTCAATTACGCCACGCTCGACCTGGTGGCCACGCTCGGCGGCGGCGATGCCGCCACCGGCTGGCAGCGCACGCTGATGCTGTATGGCGTGATCGCCATGCTGATGTTCGCCGGCGTGTTCCTGTTCGTGCGCGAGCGCGTGGTCCCGCCCCCCACCCAGCGCACTCCTTGGCGCCAGGACGTCGCCGACCTGCTGCACAACCGGCCCTGGCTGGTGCTGTTCGTGCTGGCGCTGGTCATCATGGTGACCATCGTGATGCGCGGCGGCGCCGGCGTGTACTACTTCAAGTACTACCTGGGCCGCCCCGATCTCACCGGCTGGTTTCTCGGCAGCTATTCCATCGCGCTGGCGGTGGGTGCCGCCTCCACGCCACTGCTGACGCGCTGGTTCGACCGCCGCAGGCTGATGATGGGCCTGATGGTGCTGGTCGGCCTGCTCAGCGGCGCGATGTACTTCGTGCCGCCGGACGGGCTCATCGCCGCGTTCGCGATCAACATCCTGGTTGGCCTGGCACTGGGGCCGAAGTCGCCGCTGGCCTTCGCCATGTATGCCGATACCGCCGACTACACCGAATGGCGCACCGGCCGCCGTGCCACCGCGCTGACCTTCGCCGCCGCCACGTTCTCGCAGAAGCTCGGCGGTGCCATCGCCTCGGCGGCGATCGCCTGGGTGCTGGCCGGCATGGGTTATGTCGCCAACCAGTCGCAGAGCCATGCCTCGCAGCACGGCATCGTGCTGCTGATGACCGTGATCCCCGGCCTTGTCGCTCTGCTGGCGGCGTGGACCATGCGTTTCTATCCCCTCGACGACGCGCGCCTGGCTGAGATCCAGCAGGCCCTGGCCGCGCGTCACGCCGCCACCGAACCGCCGCCATGAACCCCACCGATTCCGAACACACCACCGACCTGCTCGGCCCCAGCGCCGACGGCGAGCGCTATCTGCTGCACAGCCCCACCGCCATGCCCCAGGCCGGCGCCTTCCTGTGGAACCGGCGGATGATGATCCAGCTGACCTGCCGGGGTTATGCCACCGCGCAGTTCATGCAGCCGGAGCCGGCCAAGTACGCGCACGCGCCGAACCTGGAAGCGCGCACCTTCATGCAGCCGGAGCAGCCGTACTACGCGCATCATCCCGGGCGCTTCTTCTACCTGAAGGACGAGGACAGCGGTGCGCTGTGGTCGGCCCCGTATGAGCCGGTGCGCGCCACGCCGCAGCGCTTCGTGTTCTCGCCGGGCAAGCACGACGTGGCGTGGGAAGTGGAGTACGACGGCATCGTGCTGGAACTGCGGGTGCAGCTGCCGGAGGAAACCCCGGTGGAGCTGTGGTCGTGCCGGGTACGCAATGTGTCCGGGCGGCCGCGTCGGCTGTCGCTGTATCCGTACTTCCCGGTGGGCTACATGTCGTGGATGAACCAGTCCGGCGCCTACCGCCCCGAGCTGGGCGGCATCGTCTGCCGCAGTGTCACGCCGTACCAGAAGGTGGCGGACTACTGGCGCCAGCGCGACTTCAAGGACTGCACGTTCCTGCTGCACGAGCAGCCGGTGGACGGCTGGGAAGCACGGCAGTCGGCGTTCGAGGGCGAGGGCGGGCTGCATGCCCCCAGCGCGCTGGCCGGCGAGCGGCTGGGCGACAGCGATGCACGCTACGAAACACCGACCGCCGTGCTGCAGCAGCGGCTGGTGCTGGAGGCCGACGGCGAGACCACGCTGCGCTACCTGTTCGGCCCGGCGCATGACGAGGCGGAGATCGCCGCGCTGCGCGCACGCTACCTGTCCGGCGAAGGATTCGCCGCGGCCGCGCGCGGACACGCCGCGCACCTGGCCGCTGGCCGTGGCTGCCTCGACGTGGAAACGCCGGATGCGGCCTTCGACAACCTGGTCAATCATTGGCTGCCGCGGCAGGTCTTCTATCACGGCGACGTGAACCGCCTGACCACCGATCCGCAGACGCGCAACTTCCTGCAGGACCACCTCGGCATGGCCTACCTGGCCCCGGCGGTGGCGCGCGCGTCGTTCCTGCATGCGCTGGCGCAGCAGGAGGCCAGCGGCGCGATGCCGGACGGCATCCTGCTCGACGAGCAGGCGGAGCTGAAGTACATCAACCAGGTACCGCATACCGACCACTGCGTCTGGCTGCCGATCTTCCTCGACGCCTATCTCGGTGAGACCGGCGATGGCGACCTGCTGCGCGAAGTGGTGGAGGATCGCGACGGACGCCGGCTGGATGTCGCCGCGCGCCTGGACGCGGCGATGGACTGGCTGCTGCAGGCGCGCGATGCGCGTGGCCTGAGCTATATCGCGCAGGGCGACTGGTGCGATCCGATGAACATGGTCGGCTATCGCGGCACCGGCGTGTCGGGCTGGCTGACCCTGGCGACCGCCTACGCGCTGCGGCTGTGGTCGGGGCTGTGCGCGCGCCAGGGGCGCGATGCGGCCGCGCGCCGCTACGCGGACGCCGCCGAGGCGGTGAACGCGGTGGCCAATGCCGAGCTGTGGGACGGCGACTGGTACGCACGCGGGATCACCGACGACGGTGTGCGCTTCGGCGTGTCCAGCGATGCCGAGGGCCGCATCTATCTCAACCCCCAGAGCTGGGCGATGCTCTCCGGCGCGGCCGA
>DJAN01000090.1 GCA_002429615.1 Lysobacteraceae bacterium UBA6001 | reverse complement strand
GACGCGCTGGGGCGCAGCGAAGACCCCGAGCAGCGGCGGCGCCTGGAAGCGGCGCTGGCCGCGCTCGGCCGCGCCACCACGCCCACCGCCTGAGGTTGCCTCAGGCGTTGTCGAGCAGGAAGCGCGCCTTGGTCGCCTGCGGCTGATCCGGAAACGCCTGCAGCAGATGCGACAGCAGGCGCTGCTGGTCCGCCGGCTGCCGCGCCCCATGCGCCAACGCCAGCTTCAGCCACAGCTGCGCCTGCGCATCGCGCGGGCCAGCGTCCCCGTCCAGTGCCAACAACCGCTCGGCCTCCTGCAGGTGGCCGAGCGATATCCATTGCGATGCGAGCGCCGCGCGCACCTCGGCCGGCAGCACCACGCCGTCGGCGGGCATGCCCTGCACCAGGTGCCACTGCGCCTGCACCTGCGCCGCATCGGCGGCCGACAAACGCAGCAGGGTGAGCGCATGGCGTTGCAGGAACTGGCGCTGACCGGCATTGCGCGCGACCCGGCAACGCGCCAAGGCCACCTCGAAACGATGCGGCTGTTCGGCGGCCAGTTCGGCCAGCAGGGATTCGGCCTCGGTGTTCTCCATGCGCCCGAGATGGCGCTGCGCGCGCTCCCAGCGATCATCCCCCACCGCGACCGGCGTATCGAGAAGAAACGCCGGCCGGGTCTGCCGCATCCACACCAGCAGCGCGCCCATCACCACCCCGGTGAGCAGGCCGCCGGCATGCGCCTCGAAAGCGATGCGCGCGCCCTGCTCGGACAGCAGGTTGAACACCTCCCAGCCCAGCCACACCGGGAACAGCAGGATCGCCGGCGCACGCACGTAGTCGAACACCACCCAGAACCAATAGAAGAAGCGCACCGGCTGGCGGCCCCAGACCGCGCAGAACGCCCCCATCATCGCCGCGATCGCGCCGGAGGCACCGAGCCCGCCGCCATGTTCGCCCCAGCGCCACAGCACGCTGGCCGCGGAGGAACCGTAGGCCCCGACCACATACACGCCCAGCAGCCACCACGGCCCGATCGCCCCTTCCAGCAGCAGGCCCAGCGCGACCAGGAACAGCATGTTGCCGATCAGGTGCATGGGATCGCCGTGCAGGAACGCGGCGGTCAACATGCGCCGAGGCGACCATTCCGAACTGCGCTGCATGTTGCGCAGGGTGAAGATCGCCTCCAGGCGCCGGTCGAACTCGGCGCGCAGCGGACGCCAGCGCGCCTGGGCCTGCTCATCCTCACCCGGGGCGACGGCGGCCAGATGCGCACGGAAGCCCAGGTCGTTCACGCTGGCATCGGCCAGCTGCGCCCACTGCTCGGATTCGTCTTCGTCGTCCAGCGCCTGCACTTCGTCGCCGCGGCCGCTGTCGATGAGGTATTGGCGATACGCCGGCAGTTCCTGCGCGGCCAGCCCGGAGTGCAGGTAATAGCGCTGGGCCTGGGTCATCGCCTCGGTGTCGCCTGCCTGCATGCCGAAGAACACCACCACGTTGACCAGCAGCAGCAAGGTGGTCATCCACGGCCAGGTCGCCCAGGTGAGCGGCTTGTGCAAAGGCAGGATCAACATCGGCAACATCCTTGTGTCGGCGTGCGCGCAGCTTGGGCGATCGACCGGGCGACATGCAAGCCACGCCGCGCTAGCATCCCCTCCCCCGTTCTCCAGGTTGTCCCCCGCATGACCCGCTGGCGTCCTCCCGCAGAGAAGAGCACCGCGCTGATCACCGCCACCGGCCATGCACGCCTGAAGGCGGAGCTGGACGAGCTGTGGCGGGTGCGCCGGCCGGAAGTGGTGAAGGCGCTGGCGGCGGCCGCCGCCGAAGGCGACCGCTCGGAGAATGCGGAGTACACCTATCGCAAGAAGCAGCTGGGCGAGATCGACCGGCGCGTGCGCTATCTCAGCAAGCGGCTGGAGGCGCTGCGCGTGGTGGACACGCGGCCGAGCGATCCGCGGGCGGTGTTCTTCGGGGCGCAGGTGGAACTGGAGCGGGTGAGCGACGGGGAGCTGCTGCGCTATCGCATCGTCGGGCCGGATGAGACCGACGCCGCGCTGGGCTGGATCAGCATCGATTCGCCGCTGGCGCGGGCCTTGCTGAAGAAGCGCGTGGACGATGAGTTCGAGGTGATGCTGCCGGGCGGGATGACGCGGTTCGTGATCGTGGAAGTCGATTACGAATGAAGCAGGCCGCGACCGGAGAATGCACGGTCGCGGCTGAAGCCGCTCCTACAGGGGGGATGAGGAGGACGAGACGGCGGCGGCAGGCGGATGGTTAGACCATCGCCAGCGGCAACGGCCTGCGCGCGGGCGCCAGTGCATCGCCGAACAGGTCGTGCTCGTCGCTCTCGGTGATCTCCACCTGCACGAAGTCGCCCGGACGCAGGCCCATCTCCTCGCCATTCTGGATGTGCACCAGGCCGTCGATCTCCGGCGCGTCGGCACGCGAGCGCGCCACCGCGATGCCGTCCTCGATGCCATCCACCAGGCACTGCTGCACGGTGCCCACCTTGGCCTCCAGGCGCGCGGCGGAAATCGCCGCCTGTCGCGCCATGAAACGGGCCAGGCGCTCCTGCTTCACTGCTTCCGGCACCGGATCGGGCAAGGCGTTCGCGCTGGCCCCTTCCACCGGCGAGTAGGCGAACGCGCCCACGCGATCCAGCTGCGCCTGGTCAAGGAAATCCAGCAGCGCCTCGAACTCGGCCTCGGTCTCGCCCGGGAAGCCGACGATGAAGGTCGAACGCAGGGTGATCTCCGGGCAGATCTCGCGCCAGCGCAGCACCCGCTCCAGGGTCTTGTCGACCGCGCCCGGGCGCTTCATCAGCTTGAGGATGCGCGGACTGGCATGCTGGAACGGGATGTCCAGGTACGGCAGGATCTTCCCTTCCGCCATCAGCGGCACCACGTCGTCCACGTGCGGATACGGATAGACGTAGTGCAGGCGCGTCCACACGCCGAGTTCGGAAAGTCCCTCGCACAGCGCCTTCATGCGCGTGGCGTACTGGCGGCCCTGCCAGGTCTTCTCGGCATACTTCAGGTCCACGCCGTAGGCCGAGGTGTCCTGCGAGACCACCAGCAGTTCCTTGACGCCGCCACGCACCAGCCGCTCGGCCTCGCGCAGCACGTCGTCCACCGGGCGCGAGACCAGGTCGCCGCGCATCGACGGAATGATGCAGAAGCTGCAGCGATGGTTGCAGCCTTCGGAAATCTTCAGGTAGGCGTAATGCCGCGGGGTCAGCTTGATGCCGTAGTCCGGCACCAGGTCGACGAACGGGTTGTGCTGCGGCGGCAGCGCGGCATGCACGGCTTCCATCACCGTGGCGTAGTCCTGCGGGCCGGAGACGGACAGCACGTCCGGGTACTGTTCGCGGATCAGCGCCGAGTTCTTGCCCAGGCAGCCGGTGACGATCACCCTGCCGTTCTCGTTCATCGCCTCGCCGATGGCATCCAGCGATTCGGCCACCGCCGAGTCGATGAAGCCACAGGTGTTGACCACCACCACGTCGGCGGCGTCATAGCTGGGAACGATGTCGTAGCCTTCGACCCGCAGCTGGGTGAGGATGCGTTCGGAATCGACGAGTGCTTTCGGACAGCCAAGGCTGACGAAGCCGACTTTGGGGTTCGACTGGGACATGCGGGGAGTCTGGGGGCCTGGGTGAGGAACGGCCTGGGGCCTGGGCGGCGCGATTATAGCGGGCCACGCGGGCGCGCCCTGAACGCCAGCGGCCAGACTCCGTCACCCCCGCGACCGGGCCCGGCTCCCATAATGGAAGCCCCCATTCATTAGCCGAGGAATTCCCATGGGCCACTGGACCACGCTCGACACTCCCCACGGACCGATTGCCGCCTGGCACGCCAAGCCCGCCGGCCAGCCGCGTGGCGGCCTGGTGGTGATCCAGGAAATCTTCGGCGTCAACGACCACATGCGCCAGGTGGGCGAGGATTTCGCCGCCGAAGGCTACGAGGTGCTGGTGCCGGCCTTCTTCGACCTGGTCGAGAAGGACGCGCAGCTCGCCTACGACACCGCCGGCACCCAGCGTGGCCTGGAGATGGTCAAGGCGCTGGGCATGGACAAGGCGGTCGACATCGTCCAGGCCGCCGCCACCGTGCTGGCACCGGCCGGCAAGGTCGGCACCGTCGGCTACTGCTGGGGCGGCAGTGTCGCCCTGCTCTCGGCGATCCGCCTGGGCCTGCCCTCGGTCAGCTACTACGGCGCGCGCAACGTGCAGTTCCTCGATGAGCAGCCGAAGGCGCCGGTGATCTTCCACTTCGGCGAGCAGGACAAGAGCATCCCGCCGGAAGCCGTGCAGGCCCACCGCGAGAAGCTGCCGCAGATGCCGGTGTACGTGTACCCGGCCGACCACGCGTTCAACCGCGACGTCGGCCCGCACTACGCGCCGGAGAGCGCGAAGCTGGCCCGCGAGCGCACGCTGGCCTTCTTCGCCGACAACCTGTGAGCGGCTTCGATCTCGACCCGCGCCTGGCCGCCGACAGCGTGTTCGTCGCCGACGGCCCGCTGTCGCAGGTGCGCCTGATGGACGACGCGCGCTTCCCGTGGCTGGTGCTGGTGCCACGCGTGGAAGGCGCCAGCGAGTGGATCGACCTGGATGGTGGCCAGCAGCGCCTGCTGCTGGCCGAGGTCAACCAGGTCTCGCGCCTGCTGCAGGCCGAGCCGGGGGTGGAGAAGCTCAACCTCGGCGCGCTGGGCAATATCGTGCGCCAGCTGCACGTGCACCTGGTCGGCCGGCACGAAGGCGACGCGGCGTGGCCCGGCCCGGTCTGGGGCAGCGGCCCGGCGCAGCGCCTGGCGGCGGACGAACTGCAACGGCGTGTCGAAGCGTGGGCGCAGCGGCTACGATAGGCGCCCGTCCACGCCACCTACTTCCGACTGCATGAAATCCCACGTCGTCGCCGCGCTGATCCTCATCCTCGTCGGCCTGCTGTTCCTGGCCAACAATCTGGGCTGGACGCACCTGAGCATCGGGCGGCTGATCAGCACCTGGTGGCCCGCGATCCTGGTCGCGGTCGGCGTCGGCATGTTGTTCGGGCGCGGCAAGTAACCCGCACGAAAAGCAGAAACGGCGCCCTGGGGCGCCGTTTTTGTTTGCTTCGACCGTTGACTCAGGTCCGCGGCAGGGTCACGCCGGTCTGGCCCTGGTACTTGCCGCCGCGATCGCGATAGCTCGTTTCGCACACTTCATCGGACTGGAAGAACAGCATCTGCGCCACGCCCTCATTGGCGTAGATACGCGCCGGCAGCGGCGTGGTGTTGCTGAATTCCAGGGTGACGTGGCCTTCCCATTCCGGCTCCAGCGGCGTCACGTTGACGATGATGCCGCAGCGCGCGTAGGTGCTCTTGCCCAGGCACACCACCAGGGTGTCGCGCGGGATGCGGAAATACTCCACGGTGCGCGCCAGCGCGAAGCTGTTCGGCGGGATGATGCACTCGTCGCCCTCGATGTCGACGAAGCTCTTCGGGTCGAAGTGCTTCGGATCGACGATGGTCGAGTTGATGTTGGTGAACACCTTGAACTCACGCGAGCAGCGTACGTCGTAGCCGTAGCTCGAAGTGCCGTAGCTGACGATGCGCTGCCCACCGGCGTCCTGCTTGACCTGCCCCGGCTCGAACGGCTCGATCATGCCGTGCTGTTCGGCCATGCGCTTGATCCAGCGGTCGCTCTTGATGCTCATTCGGTCTTCCTGTGGTGGAGGGGCGGCGCGCGCCGCCTGCGGATTCTAGGCACTGCGGCCGCGCGTGTCGCGGCCGCCAGTGGTGGCGCTCAACCGAACGAGGTGGCGATCGGAATCCCGGCGCGCGGGCGCTTGGCCAGTTCCTCGGCCAGGCGCGTGGCGGCGGCGGCATAGGCCTGCGCGGCCGGCGAGTCCGGCGCGGCGGCCACGATCGGCGTGCCGGCATCGCCCTGCTCGCGGATCGCGATCTCCAGCGGCAGCGACCCCAGCAGCGGCACCCCGTACTGCGCGGCCATGCGCTGGCCACCGCCTTCGCCGAACAGGTGTTCGCTGTGGCCGCAGTTCGAGCAGGTATGCACGGCCATGTTCTCGACGATGCCGAGCACCGGCACCTCGACCTTCTCGAACATCTTCAAGGCCTTGCGCGCATCCAGCGTGGCGATCTCCTGCGGCGTGGTGACGATCACCGCGCCTGCCACCGGGATTTTCTGCGACAGCGTCAGCTGGATGTCGCCGGTGCCGGGCGGCAGGTCGACCAGCAGGTAGTCCAGGTCGTCCCACAGGGTGTCGTTGAACAGCTGGGTAAGCGCCGAGGTCGCCATCGGGCCGCGCCAGATCATCGGGGTGTCGGTATCGATCAGCAGGCCGATCGACATCGCCTCCACGCCGAAGGCGCGCAGCGGTTCGATCGACTTGTTGTCGGGGCTGTCCGGGCGCCCGGCCAGGCCGAGCATGGCCGGCACGCTGGGGCCGTAGATATCGGCGTCGAGCAGGCCGACGCGGGCGCCCTGACGCTGCAGGGCCAGGGCGAGGTTGACCGCGGTGGTGGACTTGCCTACCCCGCCCTTGCCGGAGGCGATGGCGATGACGTTGCGGATGCGCGGATGCGGCGACAAGCCGCCCTGCGGCTTATGGGCTGGAATTTTCATGTGCCTATTGTCGGCGACGCGGGGGGAGGCCTGCCAACAGCGTGTCCGCCGTCACGGAGAAAACGTTTTCTCATAAGCAAAATGTGATTTACATCACAATTTACTGCTAATTTTCCGTTCACGAACCAATGAACAGCGTGTTAACGTCGGTTCAGGGGTGAGGCCATTGACACGAACCGGACATCTTTGTCTGGGCGTGGCGCTATTGCCCCAACCGATTCAGCCACACAGCCACAAGGGGATCCTCCGAGATGTCGTCCAGCAAAGCTTCCCGCCTCAAGCGCCACCGTCTGACCGCAGCGGTGTTCGCCGCCATCGTCCTGCCGGCCGCCGGCACCGCCCTGGCCCAGGAACAGCCCAAGGAACTCGACCGCGTCACCGTGACCGGCTCGCTGATTCCGCAGACCGAGATCGAGACCGTCACCCCGGTCACCGTCATCACCGCCGAAGACATCCACACCCGCGGCTTCACCAGCGTGGCCGATGTCCTCAAGGCCTCCAGCTTCGCCAGCGGCGGCGTGCAGGGCGCGGAAACCTCCGCCTCCTTCACCCAGGGCGCCGAAGCGGTCAGCATGTTCGGCCTGGATCCGGGGTACACCAAGTACCTGATCAACGGCCGCCCGATGTCGAACTATCCGGCGCTGTACAACGGCAGCGACGTGTTCAACAACATCAGCGGCATTCCGATCGACGCCGTGGAGCGCATCGAAATCCTGCCGGGTGGTTCCTCCTCGCTGTACGGCTCCGACGCGCTGGCCGGCGTGGTCAACTTCATCCTGAAGAAGAACTACGAAGGCACCACCGTGCGCGTGCGCGGCGGCACCTACACCGAAGGCGGCGGCAACAGCTTCCGCTTCAGCCTGACCAACGGCTTCAGCGCGTTCGACGACCGCCTGAACACCGTGACCTCGGTGCAGTACGAAACCCGCAACCCGATCTGGGGCTACCAGCGCGACATCACCGATTCGGTCAACCAGAACGGCTATTCCGCGCCGGTGGCTTCGCGCGACTACCTGGTCTACGGCTACAAGAACATCGGCGTCGACGGCCTGGACAACTACGGCTACCAGCTGCCGACCGGCATCGACTGCTCGAACGTGACCTCGCAGTTCGGTGGCACCGAGGGCCTGCGCAGCCGCGCCGGCTACGGCGACTACTGCGGTTCGTTCTACTCGCCGGGCTACAAGACCATCCGCAACGGCAAGGACAGCTTCCAGCTGTACAACCGGACCACCTTCGCGGTGAACGACAACCTCGAGCTGTACGGCGAGGTGCTCTACAACCACGACGAGTCGACCTACGCCGCCGGCAGCAGCTACATGTGGTGGGGTTCGGGCTCCAAGTACGGCTATTACTACGACCCGGACTACGATGCCCTGCTGAACCTGCAGCGCGCCTTCAGCCCCGAGGACATCGGTGGCGGCGGCTATCGCGACATCATGGACAAGGACACCAACGAGTCCTACACCATCACCCTGGGTGGCAGCGGCCACTTCGGCCAGTCGTGGGACTACGACGTCGCCTTCACCCGCAACGAAAGCAAGCTGGACATGCGCCGCTTCGTGCGCTGGAACGACGCGATCAACGACTACTTCGACGAGCACGTGCTCGGCCCGCAGGATGGCTGGGATCCGTACTTCGGCAACTACCCGGTCTTCCACCCGAACTACGACGCGTTCTATTCGGTGATCTCGCCGCAGGACTTCGCCAGCTTCACCGGCTACGGCACCGCCAAGGCCAAGACCTGGGATGACCTGTTCCGTGCCCAGCTGACCAACGCCGACCTGTTCTCGCTGCCGGGCGGCTCGGCCGGCCTCGCGGTCGCGGTGGAAGCCGGCAACGAAGGTTGGGACTACCAGCCGATCCCCGGCATCATGGACGGCGCGATCTGGGGCCAGACCGACGTCGGCGGCGCCGGCCACCGCACCAAGTACGCCGCGATGGCCGAACTGCGCCTGCCGGTGGTGTCGATGCTGACCGCGACCCTGTCCGGCCGTTACGACGCCTTCGACGCCTACGGCGAGACCGTCGACAAGCCGACCTGGAGCGCGGGCCTGGAATTCCGCCCGATCGACACCCTGATGTTCCGTGGCAAGTACGGCACCGCGTTCAAGGCACCGACCCTGTCGGACCTGTTCCAGGGCCTGAGCGGCTACTACACGCGTGACACCGACTACTACCGCTGCGGCCTGGACGGCTACGCGCCGGCGGACACCTCCGACTGCCGTTACGACAGCGTGCAGTACTACGGCACCCAGGCCGGCAACACCGACCTGAAGCCGATCAAGGCCAACACCTGGAACGTCGGTGCGGTGTGGGCGCCGGTGGCCAACGCCTCGCTGAGCGTCGACTACTTCAAGTGGGACATCAAGGACGAGGTCGCGCAGCTGAGCGGCGACCAGATCCTGCAGCAGGAGTACTACTGCCGCCGTGGCGAAGCCGGCCCGGGCTTCACCTCCTGCGACAACGTCGATGCGTGGATCGTGCGCGACCCCAACACCAACATCCTGCAGTCGGTCTTCACCCCGAAGGTGAACATCGCCCGCCAGAAGCTGGAAGTGTTGACGGTGTCGGGCCGCTACAGCCAGGAAATCGGTGCGTGGGGCCGGCTGAACTTCTCGGCCAACTACACCAACACGCTCAAGCACGACCTGAAGACCGATCCGACCCAGGATTACATCGACCTGATCGCCTCCCCGGCGGCCAACTGGGTGTATGACGCCGGTCCGAAGTGGAAGGCCGACGGCGCCATCGGTTGGGAAGTCGGTCGCTGGACGACCACGCTGTACGCCAACATGATCGGCTCCACGCCGAACTACCTGGCCTACCTCAACGACACCTACGACTACACCAACAGCGCCGGTGCCAGCGCGGGCAAGTGGGGAACCTGGACGACCTTCAACCTGGGCTTGGACTACCAGGCCCTGGAGAACCTGCGCTTCTCGGTGCAGGCCACCAACATCGGCAACAAGCTGCCGGACGACCAGGCCCACAACTACCCGGGCACCTCCACCGTGCCGTACAACAACTACGTGTACAGCGCGTATGGCCGTGCGATCTACGCGGAAGTGAAGTACGACTTCGGCGCCAAGTAATCGCCACGAGCTGCAAGGAAAAACCCCGCCTCGGCGGGGTTTTTCTTTTGCGGCGACTCAATCGGCGTCGATGCCGTGCTCGCGGAGGTATTCGCGCAGCGGCGCCAACTCGGCCTCGTAGCGGCGCCAACGCGCCATGTAGCCGCGCTGCATCGGCTCACGCACCTGCACCACGCTGGCGGTCGCGGTCGGCGCCTGGTTCTGCTCGAAACGCAGGCACGCCTCGTCCCATGCCAGCCCGCAGTGCGCCAGCAGCGCGCGCGTCGTCGCCTCCTGCGAGAGCACCAGCGACTCATAGGACAGCGCCAGGATGCGGCCGGGAAACACCTGCATCCAATGCTTCATCAGGCGGTCGAACTGCACGTAGTAATGCGCGGTATCGAGCAGGTCGAACGAATAGCGGGTGAACGGCGAGCCCAGGGCGAACAGCTGGCGGAAGTTGCTCAGGCAGCTGTCCAGCGGATGCCGCCGCATCAGCACCACGCGCGCGTTCGGCAACGCATGCAGGATGTGCCCGATGTAGAGGAAGTTGTGCGGCAGCTTGTCGACGAAGCGCGGCGTCTTGCCGGTGATCGGGCGGGTGGATTCGACATACGCACGGCCCAGCGCCTGCCAGTCGATCGCCGCGCTGCGCGCCAGCGTGTCGGGATCCAGCGGCATCCGGGTCTGGCTGCCGGACGCGCGCTTGACCGCGATCGGCAGGTGGTGGAGTTCGCCCGCCGAGGTCACCTGCGGGTGCGAGCCCAGGATGCGGTCCACCAGCGTGGTGCCGGAGCGCGGCATGCCGACGACGAACACAGGCTCCTCACTGGCATGGCCCGGGCGGCCACCGAGCGGGCCGGGGAATGCACCGGCAATCGACGCGAACAACGCTTCCTCGGCCTGGCGCGAATACGGCCGACCTTGGCCACCGGCCGCCTTGCCTTGCGTGTAGTGCGCGAAGGCGCGCCCGGCATCTCCCAGGTCCTCGTGTTCCTTGGCCAACGCGAGATGCAGGTACAGGCGTGCGTCCTGGTCCTCGCCATACGTGTGCAGCGCCGCTTCCAGCACGGCGATGTGGTTGGATTCCGGACGCTGGCGGCGCAGGCTCGACAACGCCGTGTAGGCCTTCCACTGGCGCGCATCGCGGGCCAGGCACGCCTCGTATTCCTTCTCCGCCTGATCCAGCTGACCGGCATACAGCAGCGCGGTGGCGTGGTTGAAACGACTGCCGGCCCGATCCGGCGCACGCGACACGACCGCGGCGAAGGCGGCGGCCGCTTCGGCGTGCAGCCCGGCTTCGGTATAGACCACCCCCAGCGTATCCAGCAGCATCGGATCCTCCGGCTGCATCGCCATCGCCCGGTCGGCCGCGCGCGCGGCGGCCTGGAAGTCACCCGATTGCGCCAGGCCTTTCGCCAGATAGACGAGATAATCGGCACGCTGCCCGTTCATCGCCACGGCGCGCTGGAGATGGCCAAGCGCCTGCGGCAGGCGCCGTAATTCCAGCGCGGCCACGCCGGCAATGAAATGCACGCCGGGGTGTTCGCCGAAACGGCGCAGCATGTCGAGTGCGATGTTTCCCGCGGTCGGCCATTCGGCCCGGTTGAGCGCGGCAATGGCGTCGGCGTACAGGCGTTGTGCCGCCGGCGCGGCAGTCGGATCGTTCATTGCATGCAGCATCGAGGGTTCGCCGGCATGATCGCACGCGCGGGCAATGCGCGGCGGCCGCTCAGCCCGGCGTCGTGGCCTCGACGCCCAGCATGGCGGCGAGCGCGTCCACGTCGGCGCCATAGCGCCGCCAGCGGCCGATGTAACGCGACGTCAGCGGCTCGCGTACCTGCGCCACGCTGGCCGTGGCCACCGGGGCGTCGTTGCGGTCAAACGCCAGGCACGCCGCATCCCACGGCAGATCGCAGAACGCGAGCAGATCCCGCGTGGCCGCTTCCTGGTCATGCACCAGGTCCTCGTAGCGCAGTTCGTGGATGCGACCCGGCAGGCGCGATTGCCAGTGCGCCATCAGTCCGTCGAACATCTGGTAGTAGCGGCCAATATCCAGCAGGTCGAACGAGTAGTCATAGTTGGGCGTGGCCAGCTCGAACAACTGGCGGAAATTGCCCAGGCAGGTATCCATCGGGTCGCGGCGCAGGCAGATGATCTTCGCGTTGGGCAGCGCGCGCGCGATGTGGCCGATGTACAGGAAGTTGTGCGGCAGCTTGTCGACGAAGCGCGGGGTCGATCCGGCTGCCGATCGCGACAGGTCCAGGTAGCGATGGCCCAGTGCGGCCCAGTCGAGATCGGCATGCGCCAGCGTGGCGGCATCCACCACGTCCGGCGTCGCGGTGGCGGCCAACTGCTTGACCGCCAGCGGCATGCAGTCCAGCTCTCCCGCCGAGGTGACCTGCGGATGGCTGGACAGCACCCGCTCCACCAGCGTGGTGCCCGAGCGCGGCATGCCGACCACGAAGATCGGCGCGGCATCGGCGTGCCCGGGCGCAGCGGCGAAGTCCGCCGGAAATGCGCGCCGCACGGCATCGAACATCGCCTGGTCGCGCGCGGAGGTGTAGCCGCGCGCGCGCTTGAGCCCTTCCTTGCCGGCGACGTAGCAGGCGAAGGCGGCACGGTGATCGCCCACGTCCTCGTACTGTTTGGCCAGCGCCAAATTGAGATAGAGGCGCGCCTCCGGATCGTCGCCCGCATCGGCCACTGTCCGCCGCAGCAGATCCAGCTCGTTGTCTTCGACACGCCACCGGCGCAGGTGCGCCAGCGACAGGTACACGCGCCAATAGCGCGGATTCAGCGCCAATGCGGCGCGGTATTCCTGCTCTGCCGCTTCCATGCGACCAAAGAAGGAAAGGCAGCTGCCCAGGTTGTAGCGCAATCCCGGGCGATCCGGCGCTTTCTCCACCGCGCGCTGGAACGCTCGCAGCGCCTGTCCATGTTCATTGGCACGCGCGAAGACCACGCCCACCATGGCCAGCGCCACCGGTTCGTCCACGCCCAGCGCCACCGCGCGCCCGGCCTGGGCCAGCGCCTCGTCCATCCGCTGCGCGCTGGCGAGCATCCGCGCCATCTGCGCGGCGTACTCGGCGTTGTCCGGCTGAAGCGTGCAGGCGTCATGCATGTGGCGCAACGCCAGATCCAGCGCGCGGACTTCATAGGCGGCCACGGCCGCCACGAAATGCAGGCCGGGATGCCGCGGCAGGCGACGCAGCAGGTCTTCGGCAATCCGGCCGGCTTCATGCCAGCGGCGGGCATTGAGCGCGCCTACCGCCCTGCGGTATAGCGCCAGCGCGTCGTCTTCCACCATCCCCATCCGCACTCCAGAAACTCCGAGGGATTATGGCACCCGTGCATGCCATGCGATTCGCGACGACGATGTCGAGCGGGCCAAGCCGCTCACCCCGCCAGCACCACCCGCGCCGCGTTATGCCCCGGCGCGCCGGTCACCCCGCCGCCCGGATGCGTGCCCGATCCGCACAGGTACAAGCCGTCGATCGCACCGCGATACCCCGCCTGGCCCAGCATCGGCCGGGCGCTGAACAACTGGTTGAGGCTCAGCGCGCCATGGAAGATGTCGCCGCCGATCAACCCGAACGTGCGCTCCAGGTCCAACGGCGTCAGCACCTGCCGCCCCAGCACCGACGCGGCGAACCCCGGCGCGTGCCGGTCCACGGTGGCGATCATCAGCTCCGCCACTTCCTCGCGGTGATCGTCCCAGCTGCGGCCGCCCGGCAGCTGCGGGGCCACATGCTGGCAGAACAGGCTGGCCACATGCTGGCCAGGCGGCGCCAGCGAATCGTCCAGCGTGCTGGGGATCAGCATCTCCACCACCGGCGCGCGCGACCAGCCGTGATCGCACGCATCGCGCCAGGCGCGGTCCATGTAGTCCAGGCTCGGCGCGATGATGATGCCGGCGGTGAGGTGATCTCCCTGCCCCGGCAACACGCTGAAATCCGGCAGCCGCGACAGCGCCACGTTCATCCGCAGCGTGCCCGAGCCGCAGCGCCAGTTCGCCATGCGCTCGCGCGTGGCCGCCGGCACGTGCGCCGGATCGATCAAGCGCTCGTACAGCAGCTTCGGATTGACGTTGGCCACCACCGCGCGCGCCTCGATGCGCTCGCCCTGTTCGGTGACCGCGCCCACCGCGCGCCCGTCGCGCACCTGCACTTCGCGCACGCCGGCATCGGTGCGGATCTCCACGCCGCGCTCGCGGCAACACGCCGCCATCGCCTGGGTGATCGCGCCCATGCCGCCGATGGCATGGCCCCATGCGCCCTTCACCCCGTTGCTCTCGCCGAACACGTGGTGCAGCAGCACATAGGCCGTGCCCGGCGCGTAGGGACTGGCGTAGTTGCCGACGATGCCGTCGAAGCCGAACAGCGCCTTGATCGGTGCGCTTTCGAACCAGCGGTCCAGATACTCGGCGGCGGAAATGGTGAACAGGTCGAGCAGTTCCTGCCGCAGCCCCGCCGGCAGCGCATGCAGGCGCCGGCCGAGGCGGCCGGCCCGCAGCAGTTCCGGCAGCGCGGCCCACCAGCCGGTGTCGGTGATGTTCGGTGGCGGTTCCAGCGCCAGCGCGCGCAGCACGTCGGCCAACTGTTCAAGGCGAGCCTCGTAGGCCGGCAGCCGTTCGGCATCGCGCGCGGAGAACTTCGCCACTTCGGCCACGGTGCGGCCAGCACCGGCAAGCAGGTAGCCGTCCTCGCCCAACGGCAGGAAGTTGTTGAGCCGACGCGGCACCACGCGCAGGCCATGCCGCGCCAGGTCGAGGTCGGCGATCACCCGCGGCTGCAGCAGCGATACCGTGTAGGAGGCCACCGAGTTGCGGAACCCGGGATGGAAGCTCTCGGTGACCGCCGCGCCGCCGACCACGCCACGCCGCTCCAGCACCAGCACCCTGCGACCGGCGGCGGCGAGATAGGCGGCGCAGGTCAGGCCGTTGTGGCCGGCTCCGATGATCAGGGCGTCGTAGGCGGTCTTCATCGTCGCTGGTATAGCACGCGGCCACGCCTATACTGCGGCCTTCGAACCGGCGGGGGCCCCGGCATGAGTTCGGATCGAACGGGCAGCCTGCCCGTGGACCCGGCATGATCGCGCAGCGGCAGATCACCGAGCGCTTGCTGGGGGCGCTGGTCGCGGCGCTGTTGGCCTTCCTCGTGCAGGTCGGCACGCTGTCCGCGCCCGCCGATGCCTGGCTGCTGCGCTGGCTCGGCGCCGGCACGCATATATATGTGTCCCCCTGGCTCAGCGCCAGCCTGGCCGCGGCGTTCTGGCTGTGCCGGCCACGTACCGCACGCCGGGGCCGCCTTCTGGGCGTGCTGTGGGCGCTGGGCCCGATCCTGCTCGCGGCGCTGGCCGCGCTGGCGATCGGGCGTGGGTTTCCGCCGCTGCCGGTGACGACGGCAATCCTGCTGGTCGCCGCGCTGCGGCGCGTGCGCAAGCGCCGCTTCCCGCAACTGGAGCACATCACCGCCCTACAGAGCGCCGCCGACAGCGCCCTGCGCGATGCCGACACCCTGCCCTGCAGCCTGGTGCGCCTGCAACTGCGCGGTCCCGGCACGCGTCGCCTGCCACTGGCCGACATCGTCATCACGCTCAAGGCGCGCGCGCGCCGGGGCGGCGACCGGGTTGCACGCTGCGGTGCCGACGGCTTCGTGCTATGGCTGGCGCATACCGATGCGCAGGCCGCACTGGCCGTGGCCTGTGAAATCCGCGCCGACCTCGCGCCGCTGCTCACCCGCCACGAGCTGCACTGCAGCATGGGCATCGCCACCGAGACCGCGCCTGGCGGCAGGCTCGACCGCCTGTGGTCGCTGGCGGCCCCGCCGCAGACGGACCCATGACCTTCGACCCGCTGACTGCGATCGGCCGCAAGGTTTAGAGTGCGCGTTCCGCCCCGGAACCGGGGCACCCGTCCATGTCGCGCCTGGAGCCTGACCGTGACCCTCCGTAAACCGCATCTGCTCACCCTTTCCCTGGCCGTGGCCGCCGCGCTGGCCGGCTGCAAGAAGTCCGAAGACACCGCGCCCGCCGCGCCGGCCGCCGAGACCGCCGCCTCCACCGCGCCGAAGCTCACCCTCGACGAATCCAAGCTGCCGCCGTTCAACCAGTTCCAGGCCAGCGACCTGGACCCGAACGCCAACGCCTGTACCGATCTCAACGCCTACGCCAACGCCAAGTTCCTGGCCGCCAACCCGGTGCCGGGCGACCGCACCAGCTGGGGCGCGTTCGAGATGCTCGACGAGCGTTCCAACGCCGTGCAGCGCCAGCTCGTGGAGCAGGCCGCCGCGGCGAAGGATGCCAAGGGCGTGGAGAAGCTGGTCGGTGACATCTGGGCCACCGGCATGGACGAAGCCAAGGTCAACGCCCAGGGCATCGAGCCGCTGAAGCCGACCCTGGCCGCCATCGACGGCGTGACCGACCAGGCCAAGCTGGTCGACTACCTGCGTACCAGCGCCGCCAAGGGCGAGAACGAGCTGTTCTCGTTCGGCGCCGAGGCCGACTTCAAGAACTCCAGCATGAATATCGCCTACGCCGCGCAGGGCGGCCTGGGCCTGCCGGATCCGGAGTACTACACCAAGGCCAGCAACAAGGCCAAGCTGGACGCCTACCAGCAGCACGTCGCCAACGTGCTGAAGCTGTCGGGCGTGGCCGATGCTGACGCCGCCGCGCAGGCCAAGCAGGTCGTCGATTTCGAAACCCGCCTGGCCAAGGTCTCCAAGACCAGCACCGAGCTGTCGCGTGATACCTCGCTGTTCTACAACCCGATCAGCCCGGCCGACGCCGACAAGCTGACCCCGAACTGGTCGTGGACGGAGTTCTTCAAGTCGCAGGGCGTCGAAGTGCCGCAGATGTTCTCGCTGGCGATCCCGGCCTTCCACGAGGAAGTGAGCAAGATGATCGCCGACACCGACCCGGCGATCTGGCGTGCCTACCTGCGCTTCCACACCGTCGACAGCGCCTCGCCGTTCCTGAGCCAGCCGTTCGTGGAAGAGAACTTCGCGTTCTACAACCAGACCATGCGCGGGCAGAAGGAAATGAAGCCGCGCTGGAAGCGCGTGCTGGCCGCGATCAACAGCCAGACCGGCGAAGCGCTGGGCCAGATGTACGTGCAGGTCGCGTTCCCGGCCGACTCCAAGGCCAAGATGGAAGAACTCGTCGGCAACCTGCGCACCGCGCTGAAGGCCCGCATCGAGAAGCTGGACTGGATGAGCCCGGAGACCAAGGAAAAGGCCATCGCCAAGTGGAACAGCTTCACCCCGAAGATCGGCTACCCGGACAAGTGGCGTTCGTGGGAAGGCCTGGCGACCAGCCGTGACAGCTACCTGGGCAACATCGAGGCGGCGAACGAGTTCAACTACAAGTGGAACCTGTCCAAGATCGGCAAGCCGGTGGACAAGACCGAGTGGGGCATGAGCCCGCAGACCATCAACGCGTACTACAATCCGCTGCAGAACGAGATCGTGTTCCCGGCGGCGATCCTGCAGCCGCCGTTCTTCGATCCGAACGCGCCGGCGGAAATGAACTACGGCGGCATCGGTGCGGTGATCGGCCACGAGATGACCCACGGTTACGATGACCAGGGCAGCCGTTTCGGGCCGGATGGCAACTTCATCCAGGATCCGGGCTGGTGGACCCAGGCTGACTTCGACGCCTTCAAGAGCCGTACCGCCAAGCTGGTCAATCAGTTCAGCGAATACAAGACCCCGGCCGGCGACGTGAAGGGTGACCTCACCCTGGGCGAGAACATCGCCGACCTGGGTGGCCTGAACACCGCCTATGACGCGATGAAGGCGGCGACCGCCGGCCAGGACGACCCGAAGACGGACGGCCTGACCCGCGACCAGCGCTTCTTCCTCAACTGGGCCACGGTGTGGCGTCGCAACTTCACCCCGGACGAGCTGGCCGTGCGCCTGAAGACCGACCCGCACGCCCCGGCGAACTTCCGTGCGATCGGCGCGCCGTCGAACATGCCGGCCTTCGCCGCCGCGTTCGAGTGCAAGGCCGGCCAGCCGATGGTGCGTGCTGGCGACAAGCAGGTTGTGATCTGGTAATCGCCTGACTTGTTGTTCAAGTTGTTGTTGAAAGGCCCGGGATTCTCCCGGGCCTTTCTTTTTGCTTCTGGCTTTTCTGCGACCTGATGCGGGGCGCTTTCGTGGCTATCGCGCGGTGGCCGGGCGGGAGACCGCAGCGGGGCACGCCCGAAAGCGGCCATCCATGGCCTCGAGGCTCGAGTGGCGGCATCCATGCCGCCACACGCCCCCGCTGCGGTCTCCCGCCCGACCACCCGATAGTTCACGGATCCGGCGGAACGAAGATCAAAAGCGCCCCGCCGCGACGGCCCCTGCTTTGCTTTTTTCTTTTGCTTTTCCCACTCCACACCTGCGGGTGGCTTTTGCTTTTCGATCGGTGGTGGGGAGGGTTGGGGGTGACCGGGGGGAATGCCGTGGCGGGGGCGTGAGGCGGCATGGATGCCGCCGATCGAGGCCCGAGGCCATGGATGGCCGCTTTCGGCCGTCCCCCGCCACGGCATTCCCCCCGGGCGCCGCGCGACCCACCCACACACCTAGCGGGCAGTCCCATGGAACCCCAAAACAGCCAACACCCCCACACCCACCCGCCCCCCTCCTCCGCTAAACTCCGGCCACTCCTCATGGCTGGATTCCCTCGAATGCCCCTTCTCCGCCCGCTCGCCCTGTCCCTGGCCCTGGCTTCCGTGATTGCCGCCCCGCATGCCGATGCGGCGCCGAAGAAGAAGAGCAGCGCCAAGGCGCCCGCCGTGGCCCCGGCCTGCAGCGACTTCTATGCCACCGCCAACGCCGCCTGGCTGAAGGCCAACCCGGTACCGCAGAGCGGCGCGACCACCGCGCTGGGCCAGCTGGCCGAGCGTGCCCAGCAGCAGCAGCGCGACCTGCTCGACACCGCGATGAAGTCCCCGCAGAACAACGTGCAGAAGCTGCTTGGCGACTTCTGGGCCAGTGGCCTGGATGAGGCGGCGGTGGAGAAGGACGGCTCGCAGCCGATCGCCCCGCTGCTCTCGCGCATCGACGCGATCAAGAAGGCCAAGGACGTGCCGGCCTCGATCGCCGCGCTGCACCAGGTCGGCATCCCGGTGGCGTTCAACTTCAGCCCGGACGTGGACCTGAAGGCGCTGGACCGTCACATCGGCTACTTCATGCAGGGCGGCATGGGCCTGCCGGATCCGGCCTTCTATACCCGCACCGACGCCGACACCGTGGCGCTGATGGGCCGCTATCGCGCCTACGTCAAGCAGGTCCTCGCCCTCACCGGCACCCCGGCCGCGCAGCTGGACGCCGATACCGTGTCGGTCATCCAGATCGAGACCCTGCTGGCCAAGGCGGCCAAGCCAGTCGCCGACGTCAACAACCCGTTCAACAACTACGCGCCGATCGCGGTCAAGGACGTCACCAAGCAGTACCGCAACCTGCAGCTGGGCGATTTCCTCAAGGCGCAGGGCGTCAGCGACGACCTGGTGTCGATGGCCGATCCGGGCTACTTCAAGCAGCTCGACGCGATGGTCGCCAGCCTCAAGCCGGAGCAGTGGAAGGCCTACCTGCGCTGGCGCGTGGGCGATTCGATGGCGCCGTATCTGTCCAAGAGCTTCCGTGACGCCGAAGGCGGTTTCCGCGGCCGCCTGCTGCGTGGCGAAACCCTGCCGCCGCCGCGCTGGCAGCAGGTGCTGGACGCGATCAACGTCGCCGCCGGCCCGATGCTCGGCCACGAGTACGTCGAGCGCTACCTCGCCGCCGACACCCGCCGCCAGGCCGCGGTGATCGCCGACCAGATCCGCGAGGCGCAGGTCGCCGCACTCGCCCGGACCGGCTGGGGCAACGGCGCGGTGGTCGATGAAGCCAAGGCCAAGCTGCAGGCGATGAAGATCGAGATCGGCGCGCCGCGCCGCGACCTGGACTACAGCGTGCAGCCGATGGGCCGCGGCAGCTTCGGCGGCAACATGCTGATCGCCTCGACCTGGCGCCACCGCGAGGAGATGAAGCGCATCGGCAAGGGCAACGCCGACCGCCGCTGGGACGTGCTGCCGCAGCAGCCGGCGCTGGCGTATGACATCGCGCAGAACCGCCTGATCGTCACCGCCGCGGTGCTGCAGCCGCCGGTGTTCGGCAACGGCGAGCCGGCCGCGCAGTACGGCGCCTACGGCGCGCTGGTGGCGCGCGAGATCACCCGCGCCATCGACGCCAAGGGCGCGCTGGTCGATTCGCAGGGCCAGCTGCGCAGCTGGTGGAGCCCGGCCGAGAAGACCGCCTGGACCGAGCTGACCAACCGCATCGCGATGCAGTACAACGCCTATCCGTACCCGGGCGTGCCGAACACCAAGGTCAACGGCACCCTGACCGCTGAATCCAACCTCGCCGACCAGGTGGGCGTGGAACTGGCATGGCAGGCGTTCAATGCCGCGCAGCCGAACGCGCCGGTGGCCAGCCGCCAGACGTTCTTCAACGCGTGGGCGGGGCTGTGGGCGCAGCAGGTCTCGCCGAACGAGGCGGTGCAGCGCGCGGCCACGGATATCCGTGCGCCGGGCCAGTGGCGCGTCAACGGCCCGCTGTCGAACCTGCCGGAGTTCGGTGCCACGTTCCAGTGCAAGGCCGGCCAGCCGATGCAGCGCACCGATGCGGAGCAGCTCAAAATCTGGCGCTGAACCGGCGCTTTGAGGCAATGAAAAAGGGCGCGGAGTGATCCGCGCCCTTTTTCGTGGGAGTCCCCCCGCGCCCTACTTCACCCGGCGCAGATGCGGCGGCTTCGGCCCGCGCCGACCAAACGGCGGATGCCCACGCCAGTAACGGATCAGCAGCCAGCCGAACAGCATGCCGCCCAGGTGCGCGAAGTGCGCCACGCCCGGCTGCCAGCCGTTGAACCCGGCCAACAGCTCGATCGCACCGAACACGATCACGAACGTGCGCGCCTTCATCGGGATCGGCGGGAACAGCAGCATGATCTGCTGGTTCGGGAACAGCATCGCGTAGGCCAGCAGCAGGCCGTAGATCGCGCCCGACGCACCCACCGTCGGATACATCTCGCCGCCGTGCGACACCGTCCACCAGCCCACCAGCAGCTGGCACAGGCCGGCGCCGACCGTGCACACCAGGTAATAGGTCAGAAAGCGCTTCTCGCCCCAGGTCTGCTCCAGCGGCGCGCCGAACATGAAGAGCGCGAGCATGTTGAAGAACAGGTGCCACAAGCCGCCGTGCAGGAACCCGTAGGTCAGCAGCTGCCAGATCTGGAAGTTCTGCCCGGGCGAGAACGGATCGAAGCCGCCTTCGCTCACCGGCCACAGCATCAGCGGCGCCAGCGCATCTCCCAGTACCTGCTGCAGCAGGAACATCAGGACATTGGCGATCAACAGGGCCTTGGTAACAGTCGGCAGGCGCGGGAACATGGAAGCATCCGTGGGAACCGCCCCCATCATAGCCGCTAGCCCCGGCGCGGCCCCCACAGGGCGGCGTCCAGGCCCTGTTCCGGTGGGGCGCGCTTCACGCGGCCGCGTTCGACCCGCACGCCCTCCGCGCGCAGCCGCTGGCTCTGCTCGCGCCAGCCACGCGAGCCCTCCGGCATGGCGATGCGCCCGTCCGAGCGCAGCACGCGGTGCCATGGCAGGTCGGGATCCTCGTTGCCGCCGAGCACGCGCGCGACCAGCCGTGCGCGCCCCGGCAGCCCGGCCCGGGCCGCCACTTCGCCGTAGCCGGCCACCTGCCCGGCGGGGATGGCGCGGATCGCGCGCAGGATGCGCAGCCGCGCTTCGTCGGCCGGCATCGGCGCAGGCTTGGGCGCGCCGGCCTTTTTCGACACGGCACGCGGTACGGCAGGCTTTCGGGCGATGGGCATCGGCGGAACGCTCGTGGGCGTGGGCCGACAGTGTGCCGGCCGCGCCGCCTCAGCGCATCAACACGACTTCTTCCGATGAGGTCGGGTGGATCGCCACGGTGTCCTCGAACTGGCGCTTGGTCACGCCCATCTTCAGCGCGACGGCGAAACCCTGCAGCATCTCGTCGGCGCCCTCGCCGAGCAGGTGGATGCCGACGATGCGCTCCTCCTCGCCCACGCAGACCAGCTTGAACAGGCTGCGCTGCGGCGAATCGGCCAGCGCATGCAGCATCGGCCGGAAGCTGCTGGTGTAGACGCGCACCTGTTCGCCATGGCGCTCCCTGGCTTCCTCTTCGGCCAGCCCCACCGCGCCGAGCGGCGGATGCGAGAACACCACGCTGGGCACGTTCTCATAGTCGAGATGGGCATCCGGCCGCCCCCCATACAGGCGGTCCATCAGTTGGCGCGCGGCGGCGATCGCCACCGGGGTCAGGCCCACCTTGCCGGCGACATCGCCCACCGCGTGGATGCTCGGCACCGCGGTGTCCTGGTATTTGTCCACGATCACCTCGCCGTGTTCGCCGAGCGCCACGCCGACCCGCTCCAGCCCGAGGCCCTGCGTATTGCCGCGGCGGCCAATGGCGAAGAACACCTGGTCGAAATGCTGCTCGGCGCACAGCTCGCCGGTGCCGCCCAGGCGCAGCGCGCCGTCGTCGTCGCGCCACAGCCGGTTGGCGCGATATTCGAAATGCACGCGCACGCCCTGCTGGCGCAGGTTCTCGGCCAGTTGCGCGGTGACTTCCGCGTCGAAACGCCCCAGCAGCTGCGTGCCCTGCACGAACAGGTGCACGCGACTGCCCAGTGCCTGCAGCAGGCCGGCCAGTTCGACGGCGATGTAGCCGCCGCCGATGATCGCCACCTTGTGCGGGGCGCTGCACAGGTTGAAGAAATCGTCCGACACGCTGCCGAGTTCCGCGCCTTCGATGCGCGGCCGCAGCGGATGCGCGCCGGTGGCGATGACGATGTGATCGGCGCTGGTGCGCACGCCATCGGCGCAGGACACCGTATGCGCGTCGATGAAATGGCCGCGCTGCGGCATCAGCACGATGCCATCGGCGTCCAGGCGGCGCCGGTAGCTGGCGTGGATGTTGGCGATGTAGCCCTGGCGATGGGCCACCAGTTCCGGCCACGACAACCTGGGCGGCGACACCTCGAAGCCGATCGCCGCGGCCAGCTCCATCTTGCTGGCCAGGTCGGCGGCCAGCCACATCGCCTTCTTCGGCACGCAGCCGATGTTGACGCAGGTGCCGCCAAGCTCGCCGGGCTCCATCAGCGCCACCCGCGCCCCGTGCTGCGCGGCGCGGAACGCGGCGGCCAGTCCGCCGGAACCGCCGCCGATCACCAGCACGTCGTAATCGTGGCCATGACTCATGCAAAACGCTCCGGGCGATAGGGGTGCGGGTCGATCGCCGGGTCGCGCCCGGTCATCAGGTCGGCCATCAGTTGTCCGCTCGCGCTGCTCATGCTGATCCCGAGCATGCCATGCCCGGCTGCGAGCCAGACGTGAGCATGGCGGGGCGAGCGTCCCAGCGCGGGCAGGTCGTCGTAGGTCATCGGCCGCCAGCCATACCAGCGTTCCTGCACCTGCGCGCCAGCCGGCTCGTGCAGGTACTCGGCGGCGGCGCGCTCCAGCGCGGCCAGGCGGGTGGCATTGAGACGGGTGTCGTAGCCGGAGAATTCCATCGTGCTGCCGACACGCAGGCCGCTCTCCCACGGCGTCACGAACACCCAGCGGTCCTTCAGCACCACCGGGCGTTTCGGCGCCAGCGCGGGGCGGCTGTAGGTGATCGAATAGCCCTTGCCGGCCTGCACCGGCAGGCGCAATCCCACCGCCGCGGCGAGCTGCGGCGACCACGGGCCGGTGGCAATCAATACATCGCGCGCATGCCGCACGCCCTGCGAGGTGGTGACCCGCACGCCATCGTCGCCGGGATCGAGCGCATCCACGCGCACCTGCTCCTCGATCGCGCCACCGCGTTCGCGCAGCGCGCGGGCCAGGCCGGCGGTGTAGTGGTCCGGACGCAGATGGCCATCGCCGGGGAAACGGATCGCACCGGCCAGGCCGTCGCGGAATGCGCGATCGTCGGCCGCATACGCCGCGCCGTCGATGGCCTCGGTGCGGACCCCGAGCGCCTCCAGCGTCTCGCATTCGCGCAGGTAGTGGCGGTAGTTGCGCTCATCGCGGAACACATAGTCCAGCCCGTCCTGGCGGTACTCGCACGCCAGCGCGTAACGCGCGATCCAGTCGTGCAGGCGCTGCGCCGAATCGTTCAACAACGCGGCGCGGCCGAGCGTGCTGCTGCGCCAGTCGCGCAGGTTGCAGCGCGCGGCGAAGCGCGCGAACCAGCCCCACAGCGCCGGGTCCAGCCGCGGCGGCACATACAGCGGCGCATCGGGCGTGAACATCCAGCGCAGTGCCTGCCAGGGCATGCCGGGTGCGGCCAGCGGCGGTGCGTGGCTGGGGGTGATGGTGCCGCAGTTGCCGTGCGAGGTCGCCGCGCCCACGCGCCCGGCCTCGACCACACGCACGCCGCGGCCAGCCTCGACCAGC
>DJAN01000287.1 GCA_002429615.1 Lysobacteraceae bacterium UBA6001 | reverse complement strand
GCCGGGCGGCCGCCACGCGCAGCGCCACCGACGCGCTGTCCTCGCCGCGCGGCGCGTCCTGTCGCAGCGCGCTGGGCAGCAGCCGGGGTACTTCCACATGCAGGTCGATGCGCTCCAGCAGCGGGCCGGACAGCCGCGCGCGGTAGCGGTTGATCGCATCCCCGGTGCAGCGGCAGCGGCCACTGGCGTCGCCAGCCCAGCCGCAGGGGCAGGGGTTCATCGCGCCGACCAGCTGGAAGCAGGCCGGAAACTCGGTGTGCCGCGCCGCGCGCGAAATGCTGATCACGCCGGACTCCAATGGCTCGCGCAATACCTCCAGCGTATGCCGCGACCACTCCGGCAGTTCATCGAGGAACAGCACGCCATGATGGGCGAGCGAAATCTCGCCGGGGCGCACCGAGGGGCCACCCCCGGCCAGCGCGACCGCACTGGTGGTGTGGTGCGGCCGACGGAAAGGGCGCTGACGCCAACGCGCGGGGTCCATTCCCTGCGCGCTTGCCGAGGCGATCGCCGCGACCTCCAGCGCCTCGCCTGCGTCCAGTGGGGGCAGCAGGCCGGGCAGGCAGGCGGCGAGCAGGGTCTTGCCGCTGCCCGGGCTGCCGGAGAACAGCAGGTGATGCGCACCGGCAGCGGCGATCTCCAGCGCGCGGCGCGCGTGCGGTTGGCCACGGACCTCGGCCAGGTCCGGTCCCGGCGTCGTCGGCGGACCCTCATCTACCCCCTCGCCCAGACCGCTCCATGCCTGTTCGCCGCGCAGCGCGGCACACACCTGCAGCAGCGTGCGGGCGGGCCTTGGCAGCGCCTGGGCGGCCAAGCGGGCTTCCGCCAGGTTGGCTTCGGGGAATACGAGACGCCTGCCGTCCTGCTGCGCGGCGAGCGCGGCGGTCAGCACGCCGTCCACCGGCCGCAGTTCGCCGGTCAGCGCCAGCTCGCCGACAAACTCCAGGCCCGCCAGCGCGTCGCGGTCCAGCTGCCCGCTCGCGGCCAGGATGCCCAGCGCGATCGGCAGATCGAAGCGTCCGCCTTCCTTCGGCAGGTCCGCCGGAGCGAGATTGATGGTGATGCGCCGCGCGGGAAACTCGAACTGCGCGCAGAGCAGCGCCGCACGCACGCGCTCACGTGATTCGCGTACCGCTGCTTCCGGTAACCCGACGATCTGTGTCGAGGGCAGGCCCCCCGACAGATGCACTTCAACCCTGACCTCCGGAGCCGCCACGCCCACGCGTGCACGACTGTGCACGAGCGCCAGGCCCATGCGGCTGCTCGGGGCGAAGTGTCAGCCCGTCTCGCCCGCGCGGGCTTCCAGCGCGGCGACGGTTTTCTCCAGCGCTTCGAGCTTCTCGCGCGTGCGCAGCAGCACCGCGCGCTGCACGTCGAACTCCTCGCGCGTCACCAGGTCCAGCCGTGACAGGCCAGCCTGCAGCACGCCCTTGAAGCTGGCCTGCAGTTCGTCGCGCGACTCGCGCAGGCCGGGCGGCACCAGGTCGCTGAGGCGGCGGGCGAGGTCGTCGAGGTGGTTGAAATCGATCATGGAACGTCTCCGGTAGGCCGGGCCAGCATCGGCTGGGCGAGCGGCGTGCGCCATCGGGCGCGCAATGGGAATGACGTAAGGATAAGCCTCGACCCGCCCGCCGCAACGGACGGGTTATTCTTCGCGACCGGAAACCGAGGGGATCGCCCGATGAAAATGATCATGGCCATCGTCAAGCCGTTCAAGCTGGATGACGTGCGCGAGGCGCTGGCAGGCTGCGGCGTGGCGGGCATCACCGTCACCGAGGTCAAGGGCTTCGGCCGCCAGAAGGGTCACACCGAGCTCTATCGCGGGGCCGAGTACGTGGTCGATTTCCTGCCCAAGGTGAAGATCGAGGTTGCGGTTACCGAGGACCAGGTCGAGCAGGTGGTGGAGGCCATCGTGCGCGCGGCGGGCACGGGCAAGATCGGCGACGGCAAGGTCTTCGTCTACGACCTGGGCAGCGTGGTGCGGATCCGCACCGGTGAGCTGGACGCCGACGCGCTGTAACGCGCCGGCGCGGCGGATCAGGCCGTCTCGCCCTTCATGCGGCGGTAGAAGTGCTTCCAGCCGGTGCGGATGCGGCGCACCCAGCCCGGCTCGGCGGTCAGCGCGGCCTGCTCGGCCGACGGCGCCACGCCGGTCAGGCGCTGCTGCATCTTGAGCAGGTTGGCGTTGTCGCTGCGGCGCAGCTGGCGCGAGATCGGGTTGTCGCGCAGCCAGCGCGGGAAGCGCCAGGCCGAGGTGAAGTCGATCAGCACCGGCACGCCCGCGCTGACCACCACGTTGGTGCCATGCAGGTCGTTGTGGGTGATGCCGGCCGAGTGCAGCTTGTCGAGCGCGTCCTGCAGGTCCTTGAAGACTTCCTGGCCGACCAGCGCGCTGGCGCTCAGCGTCTCGCCCGGAATGAACTCCATGCCCAGGGCCAGGCCGCCGAGCGTGCCGAGCAGCGCCGGTGCGTGGCGCCAGCCCTTCAGCCGCTCCAGCATGCGCGCCTCGTGGCTGACCATCAGGCGGGCGATCGGCGCCAGCAGGGTGCGGCGATACCGGCTGTAGTCCTTGATCACGGCCGGCTGGCCGTTGACGTGGGTGCGATAGACGTTCGGTTCGAGCAGGCGCGTGCCTTCCTTCAGCAGGACAGGGGCGGAAAGGTCGGCACCGATGGCGGTGGACGCGCGCGTATTCATCTCGGACTCCTGGTCCCGCGCCGGAAAGAGGGGGTGGGGCGTCGGCGGCGGGTTGATGGCGCCAGGACCGGCAGGTCGGGGCGATGGCGGTAATTTTAGAACTCGCCAGTCTTTAAATGCTGAATGTTAAAAAAATGCAATGTTCCGCGGATGGAACAAGAGGGGGTCTGCTCAGCGGCTGGAGGCCATGGGCCGAACGCTGCCGCTGCCCAGCACGACGGCCAGCGCCAGCCCCGCCGCCACGCAGGTCATGGCCAGAGACAGGCTGCTGGCGTGGGCGATGAAGCCGATCAAGGCCGGCCCGGCCAGCGAGCCGGAGTAACCCATCGCCGAGACCGCCGCCACGGCCACCTGTGGCCGCGTGCCGGGCTGGCGGCCGGCGGCGGAGAACGCCAGTGGCGCGATGTTCGCCGCGCCCAGGCCGGCCAGGGCGTAGCCGAGCAGGGCCAGCAGGGGCGAGGCCGTCCACAGGGCGATCGCCAGCCCCGTCACCGCCAGCGCGGTGCCGGCCAGCAGCACGGGCATGCCGCCGTGCCGCGCGACCCAGCGGTCACCCGCGAAGCGGCCGGCGGTCATGGTCACCGCGAACACGGCATAGGCGCTGCCGGCCCGCGCGGTATCCACCCGCTGCAGCGTATTGAAGGCGATCGCGCTCCAGTCGAGCATCGCGCCTTCCATCAGGAAGGTGGCGAAGGCCATGCCGCCGAGCAGCAGCAGGCGGCCGTGCGGCCAGTGCCAGCCGCCGGCATCCCCGGCCGCGGCGAGCAGGTGCGGTGCGCTGCGCCACAGGCACGCGGCGTTGAGCAGCAGGACGGGCAATACCGCCGCCCAAGGGGCGGCGCCCAGCCACAACATGCCGGCCACGCTGCCGGCGCCGGCAATGCAGCCGATGCTGAAGCAGCCGTGGAAGCCCGACATCATCGGCCGCGTGGCCTGGCGTTCGACGGTCACCGCATGCAGGTTGATCGCCACGTCCATGCCGCCCAGCGCGGCCCCATAGACGAACAGCAGCACCGCCAGGCCGGTGAAGCCCGGTACCCAGCCGAGGCCGGGCAGGCAGAGCAGGCCCAGCACGCCGAGCGCCACGATCAGGCGCCGGCAGCCGATGCGCAGCGCGGCCCAACCGGCCAGCGGCATCGCGCATACCGAGCCGATGCCGAGCACGAGCAGGAGCAGCCCGAGCTCGGCCTCGCCGGCGTGCAGGCGATCACGCGCGTAGGGCACCAGCGGCGCCCACGCGGACAGATTGATGCCGGCGACGAAGAAGCTGGCGCGCGTGGCCCAGGCCAGCGCGCGCGAAGGAGACGGCGGACGGGCGTGCAGCATGTCGCCCGTCCGCGTCATGCGCCTGCGATTACTCGCCCAGGGCGCGGGCGACGAACGGCGGCGAGACCAGCACGCCGGTGTGCAGGTGCGCGGTGTAGTACAGGGTGTCGAAACCCTTGGCCTGCGCGTCGGCCTGGCGGAAGGCGAAATCGACGCCGGCCTGCTTGCGCGCCATCGTCACGCTCCACCAGCCGGTCGGGTAGCACGGCTGCGGGAACGGCAGGGTCTTGAACGACTGGAAGCCGGCCTTGCCCATTTCCTGGCGCATTTCCTTGATGAGGTCCAGCAGCGCCAGCGGCGATTCGGACTGCTGCACCAGGATGCCGTCGTCCTTCAGCGCGCGGAAGCAGCTTTCGTAGAAGGCCTTGTTGAACAGGCCTTCGGCCGGGCCGACCGGGTCGGTCGAATCGACGATGACCACGTCCACGCTGCCGGCCGGGCAGTTCGCCATGTAGGCCACGCCGTCATCGAACAGCAGCTCGGCGCGCTTGTCACCGTTGGATTCGCAGAGTTCGGGGAAGTACTTCTCCGACATGCGCGTGACCTGCTCGTCGATATCGCACTGGGTGGCGCTTTCCACGCCCAGGTGCTTGAGCACCTCGCGCAGCGTGCCGCAGTCGCCACCGCCGATGATCACCACGCGCTTGGGCGCGGCGTGGGTGAACAGCACCGGGTGGCTGATCATCTCGTGGTAGAAGAAATTGTCCTTGCTGGTGAGCATCATCGCGCCGTCGATGACCATCAGCTTGCCCCAGTCGGTGCTGTCGTAGATCTCGATCTTCTGGAACGGCGACTGCACCTCGTCCAGCTTGCCGGTGATGCGGAAGCCGATGGCCGAGCCGGTGGGCTGGAAATGCTCGATGTACCAGTTGTCGTTGCTGCTCATGGGGGATCCTGTGCGGCGGGCCCGGCGGCCAGGGGCCGGGGGCGGGCGGGAAGAGGGCGCGCATTGTAGCGAAGGCACCCGCACGCGTCCGTTACCATGCCGGGACGGGCGCCAGGATCGGCGCCGATCTCGGGGGAGATGGGGAATGACGGACGTCGTGGCGCATCGTGCGCTGATCGAAAGGCTGGAAGTGGAAGCGGTGCAGGCGCCGGGCCGCTATCGCGCCAAGGTGGCGCTGCTGGCGCTGGCCGGCTTCGCGGTGCTGGGCGGGTCCCTGCTGCTGGCGCTGGGGGTCTCGCTGGGGCTGGTGCTGCTGCTGGTGGCGATCAGCCCGCTGCTGCTGCTGAAGCTGTTCAAGATCGTGTGGATTCCGGTCGCCTTCGGCTGGATGCTGCTGCGCAGCCTGTGGATCCGCTTCGAAGCGCCCTGGGGATACCGCCTGGGCAAGCACGAGGCGCCGGCCCTGCAGGCCGAGGTGGAGCGCCTGCGCCGGCAGACCGGCGCGCCGCGCCTGCACGGCATCATCATCAACCGCGAGCTCAACGCCGCCGCGGCCACCGTGCCGCGCGCGCTGGGCCTGTTCGGCCATCGTTACTACCTGGTGCTCGGCCTGCCGCTGATGCAGGCGCTGGACCCGCAGCAGTTCGCCTCGGTCATCGCCCACGAGTTCGGGCACTTTGGTGGGGGCCACGGCCGGTTCGGCGGCTGGGTGTACCGCGTGCGGGCCAGCTGGGACCGCGTGCTGGCCCAGCTGCAGGCACGCCGTTCGTGGACCAGTGGCCTGTTCGTGCGCTTCTTCCGCTGGTATGCGCCGTATTTCAACGCCTACAGCTTCGTGCTGGCGCGCAATCAGGAATACCAGGCCGACGCGATGGCCGCCCGCGTGGCCGGTGCGCGCGTGGCCGGCGATGCGCTGATCCGGGTGAACCTGGGCAGCGAGCGGCTTTCGCAGGACTTCTGGCCGGGCCTGCAACGCCGCGACGCGGTCGAGGCGGCGCCGCCGATGCTGATGTACCGCGACATGGCCGACAGCCTGCGCCAGCCGCACGAGGACGACGCGCGCCGCCTGCAGCGCATGCTGGCGCGCCCGCCGGGCCACGATGACACCCATCCGACGCTGGCCCAGCGCCTGTCCGCGCTGGCCGTGGCGCCGGCGCTGGTGCCGCCGCCGGTGCGCAGTTTCGCCGAGGCCTACCTGGGCGAGCTGCTGCCGCAGCTGGAGCAGGACTTCAGCGAGCAGTGGCGGCGCCAGGTCGAGCTGGACTGGCGTGAAAGCCATCGCCAGCGGGCCGCCGATGCGGAGCGGCTGTTCGCGCTGGAAGCGATGGAGGTCCGCGATGCCGAGGCCACCGTCGAGCACGCCCGGCTGAGCGAGGCGCTGGTGCCCGGCGTGGATGCGCTGGCGCTGTACCGCCAGGCGCTGACGCAGGCGCCGTCGGACCCGTTCGTGCATTTCCGCCTCGGGGTGCTGATGCTGGAGGCGGACAACGCCGCCGGCGTGGCCCACCTGCGCCGGGCGATCAGCCTGGACCCGCAATGCCGCCAAGCCGCGCTGCAGCACCTGTCCTGGTACTACCGCGAGCGCGGCGACACGGCCGGCCAGGACGAGATCGCGATGGAATGGCAGCAGATGCAGGACGCGCGCCTACGTGGGCACCATGCGCGCAACGAGCTGGGCGCCAAGGACCAGTTCCTCGCCCACGACCTCGACGCGGAGACAGTGGACGACCTGCGCGGCGTGCTGGACGCCCAGGGCAGCGTTTCCCAGGCCTGGTTGGCACGCAAGCAGCTGCCTGGCGACGACGGTGGCGTTCCGCACTACGTGCTGCTGGTGGCCTGGCGCGGACTGCTCTATAGCGAGGACAGCCGCCTCAAGAAGCTGGTGGAGGCGATCGAGCTGCCGGGCACCTTCATCGTCTTCGCCGGCAGCCGCCAGTACCGCGCGGTGGCGCGGCGCCTGCGCAAGGCGGTGGGGGTCCCCGTTTACCGCAAGTAGCCATGGGAGGTAGGTAGAATGCGCGTCCCCTGCGCCTGCCCCTGGAAACGCCCATGACCTGGTCCATCGACCAAGCCCGCAAGACCTACTCGATCCCGCACTGGGCCGATGGGTATTTCGACGTCGACGCGGCCGGGCACGTGGTGGTCAGGCCGACTGGTGCCGAGGGCCCGGCGGTGTCGCTGCCGGAGGTGGTGGACGCCGCCCGCGCGTCCGGTGCCAAGCTGCCGCTGCTGGTGCGCTTCCCCGACATCCTCGGCCAGCGCCTGGGCAAGCTGCAGACCGCCTTCGGCCAGGCCCAGGCCGACTGGGACTACGCCGGCGGCTACACCGCCGTGTATCCGATCAAGGTCAACCAGCATCGCGGCGTTGCCGGCACGCTGGCCTCGCACCACGGCGAGGGCTTCGGCCTGGAAGCCGGCAGCAAGCCGGAGCTGATGGCGGTGCTGGCGCTGTCGCGCCCGGGCGGGCTGATCGTCTGCAACGGCTACAAGGACCGCGAGTACATCCGCCTGGCGCTGATCGGCCGCAAGCTCGGCCTGCAGACCTTCATCGTCATCGAGAAACCGTCCGAGCTGAAGCTGGTGCTGGAAGAGGCGCGCCGCCTCGACGTCAAGCCGGGCCTGGGCGTGCGCATGCGCCTGGCCTCGCTGGGAGCGGGCAAGTGGCAGAACAGTGGCGGTGACAAGGCCAAGTTCGGGCTGTCGCCGCGCCAGGTGCTGGACCTGTGGAAGTCGCTGCGCGATACCGAATACGCCGACTGCCTGAACCTGCTGCACTTCCACATGGGCTCGCAGATCTCCAACGTGCGCGACATCGCCAACGGCATGCGCGAGGCGACCCGCTATTTCGTCGAGCTCTCGCGCCTGGGCGCGAAGATCAGCCACGTCGACGTCGGCGGCGGGCTGGGCATCGACTACGAAGGCACCCGTTCGCGCAGCTACTGCTCGATCAACTATGGGCTGCATTCCTACGCCAGCAACATCGTGCAGCCGCTGGCCAGCGCCTGCGAGGAGCATGGCCTGCCGCAGCCGCGCATCGTCACCGAATGCGGCCGCGCGATGACCGCGCACCATGCGGTGCTGATCGCCAACGTGTCCGAAGTGGAGCAGGCGCCGGAAGGCCGCGTGCCGGATGCGCACGACGACGAGCCGGCGGCGATCCGCCACCTGCGCGAGATCCACGAGGAACTGGACGTGCGCCCGGCGGTGGAACTGTTCCAGGAAGCACAGCATTTCCACGCCGAGGGCCTGGCCGCCAGCGGCTACGACGGCAGTGGCGTGCGCATCGGCATCGTCGACAGCGGCGTCAACCGCAATCATCCGGCGCTGCAGGGCAGGGTGATCGCCAACTACACCTACCTGGATCCGCGGACCAACAACACCGCCGTGGATGACGTCGTCGGGCATGGCACCACGGTCGCGCAGCTGGCTGCCGGCAAGCCGTTCGGCAGCTGGCCGGGCGGCGTGGCGCAGGGCGCGCAGATCGTGTCGGCGCGGATCATCGCCGACAAGGCGCCGGAGGACGACGGGTCCGGCCAGGGCAACGAGGTCGATGGCGCGCTGGGCCTGGCGCCGATCCACGACGACCTGATCGCCGCCGGCGTGAAGATCATGAACAACTCATGGGGTGGCCTGTACTGGACCAAGCCCGAGGCGACCGCGCCGATCGCCGCCGAGTACCGCCCCTTCATCATCGGCAATGGCGGGCTGGTGGTGTTCGCCGCCGGCAATGATGCGCAGGCCAATCCTTCCGACATGGCCGCGCTGCCGAGCCAGTTCGGCCCCGGCGGCACGCTGCCGGCCGCCGATCTGGAGCGCGGCTGGATCACCGTCGCCGCGCTCGATACCAGCACGCCGACGCGGCTGGAAAGCTATTCCAATGCCTGCGGCACGGCGATGCGTTACTGCCTGGTCGCGCCGGGCACGGCCTTGTTCACCGGCACCAACGATACCGCCGGCAATCCGACCTACTGGTACGGCAGTGGCACCTCTTACGCGGCGCCGCTGGTATCCGGCGCGGCGGCGGTGGTGTGGCAGAAGTTTCCGTATTTCAGCAACGACCTGCTGCGGCAGACGCTGCTCGGCACCGCCACCGACATGGGCGCCCCGGGCATCGATGCGGTGTTCGGCAATGGCCTGCTCAACGTGGCCAAGGCATTGAACGGTCCCGGCCGGCTGGATTTCGGCGATGCCAGCGCCAGCTTGCCGGCCGGCACGATCAGCGAATGGTCCAACGACATCAGCGGCGCCGGCGGTGTCGTCGTCGGTGGTGCCGGCACGCTGCGGCTGACCGGCGCCAATACCTTCACCGGTGCGCTGCGCGTGCAGGACACCGCGCGCGTGGATCTGTTCAACGAGCTCGGCACCGGGCTGGATATCGCGGCCGGTGCGAGCGCCTCGTTGTCGCGCATCGCGATGACGGGCGGCATCGGCAATCGCGGCGTGCTCGAACTCGGGCCGGACGCCAGCCAGGCGGGTGCCATCAACATCACCGGTGACGTGCGCAACAGCGGTGACGTCAAGCTCGGCGTCGCCGGCGACATCAGCATCCACGGCACCTATGTGCAGGATGCCGCGGGACGGCTGTCGTTCCTCATCAACGGCAAGCCGCTGCAGGCCACCAGCGCGCAGCTGGCCGGTGCGCTGTATGTGTATGGCATCTACGGCAGCTACGTCGGCGGCAGCACGCGTCAGTACGTGCTCAGCACCGCGGCCGGTGGCCTGAGCGGTCAGTTCGACAGCTTCGGCTATGACAGCAGCAAGCTGCTGTTGAACGCCAGCGTCGGTTACGACACCGGCAATGCGTGGCTCGACATCACCCGCGTCGACGTGGTCGCCGCAGCCACCGCGCTGGGCACGCCGACCGCCGCCATGCTCGGCAGCGCCACCCGCGTGGAGGATGCCTTCACCGCGCTCGACGGCGGCGATACGAAGGTGACCACGCCGGTGGCCGGCACCGATGTGCTGCAGGGCGCGGCGAAGATCCAGCAGGTGAGTGGCGCGCAGGCGCTGCAGGCGACGCTCGACAGCCTCTCCGGACGCCTGCACACGCTCGCCAACGAAGTCACCTTCGATGGCATCGACCAGGATCGGCGCGCGCTGTCGCAGCGCTTCGATGAACTTGGCCGCGATCCGCGCAGCAGTGGCGCCTGGATGCGTGATACCGGCGGCAGCGGCGACGCCAGCGCCGGCCAGTACGCGATGAGTGGTTGGACGATCGGCCAGGACACGCGCATTGGCAGCGGCGGCGTGGTCGGCTATGCGTTCGGCGAAACGCGCGCGTATGCCGGCATCGCCGCGCAGGATGATCGCGCGCGCAACCGCCAGACCCAGGCCGACGTGTACGGCGGTTGGCATGAAGGCGCCGCCTACGCGATGCTCCAGCTCGGCAGCGGACGCTATCAGCGCGACCTGGACCGTCACCTGCTGCTCGGCGACAGCTGGCTCGGCGTGGGCAGCCGTTACGAGGGCCGCTTCAGCCGCGCGGCGCTGGAAGGCGGTTATCGCTTCACGCTGGGGGATCGTGCCGATCTCACGCCGTATGCCGGCCTGCAGTACGCCAGCGTGGAAACGCCCGCCTTCGCCGAGCAGGGCGGGCTGGGCTTCGGCCTGCGCAGCGACGGGGGCACCACCACGCGCACGCAGGCCATCGCCGGCCTGCGCGGTGCGCTGCGCCGCGGCGCCTGGTCATGGGAAGGACATGCCGAATGGCAGCAGCCGCTGGCGCAGTCCGGCCAGGTGCTGCAGGCCAGCTTCACCGGCATCGATGCCTGGGCCGATCTGCCGGCGATGGACGACGCGCCGGCGGCGCTGCTGGGCTTCTCGGCGCGGGCCTGGCTGTCGCCGCGTTCGCGGCTGGCGCTGGGCTTTGACCAGCGCCTGGGCCGCGATGCGGGCCAGGCGTGGTCGCTGGGTTACCTGCTGGGCTTCTGAACCGTCAGCGTTCGTTGCGCAGCTTGTTGATGAAGCGCGGCGCGGCGCGGCCCAGCGGCAGCTTGAGCTTGCCGATCGCCTGGATGCGCTTTTCCGCCATGCGGTCGGCGGCCTGCTGCGGCGGGATGTTCTCCTGCGCGGACAGCACGAACACCTTTTCCAGGTTGTGGTAGATGCTGCGGATCAGCCGCATCGCGCGTTCGCGGTTGTAGCCGTCGATTTCCAGCGACACGTTCATCACGCCGCCGGCGTTGACCACGTAGTCCGGCGCGTAGAGGATGCCGCGGCGATGCAGTTCCTCGCCGGTGGCGGCATCGGCCAGCTGATTGTTGGCGGTGCCGCAGATGATGCCGGCCTTCAGGCGCGGCAGCGTGTCCTGGTTGATCGCCCCTTCCAGCGCGCAGGGCGCGAACACATCGGCGGCGACATCGTAGATTTCGTCCGGCTTCACCGCCTCGGCGCCGTATTCGCTGACCGCGCGTTCGACCAGCGCCGGGTCCAGGTCGGTGACGATGAGCTTGGCGCCGCGCTCCTTCAGCAGCTTCACCAGTTCCATGCCGATATGGCCCAGGCCCTGGATCGCGATGCTGGCCTTGCTCACTTCTTCGTGGCCGAGCTTGCGGTTGAGCGAGGCCATCAGCGCCTGCAGCGCGCCATAGGCGGTGAACGGCGCCGGGTCGCCCGAGCCGCCATGGGCCTGGTGCACGCCGGTGACGTACTCGCTCTCCAGGTAGATCTGCTCCATGTCGTTGACGTCGGTGCCGACGTCCTCGGAGGTGATGTAGCGCCCGCCCAGCGACTCGACGAAACGGCCGAACGCGCGGAACAGCACCTCGGTCTTGTCGGTCTTGGGGTCGCCGATGATCACCGCCTTGCCGCCGCCCACGTTCAGGCCCGCCAGCGCGTTCTTGTAGGTCATCGTCCGGCTCAGGCGCAGGGCGTCGTTGATCGCCGCCTCGCTGTTGGGGTAGGCGCGCATGCGCACGCCGCCCAGGGCCGGTCCCAGGACCGTGCTGTGCAGGGCGATGATCGCGCGTAGTCCGGCGTCCTTGTCATGGCAGAAGACGACCTGTTCGTGGCCGCTGGTGTCGAGCGTTTCAAAAAGCATGGGGGTGGGCTCCGAGGGCGGACACGAGGGCGTGCGGCGGCCGAAACTTTGCCTGTGGCAGGGGCGAAAACAAAAAAGCGACGATGGCGGATGGGATCCTCAGCGTCGCTCGGGCGCATTCTAGACCACCCCGGCGCATTCATGCAGGCCGGCCCCGGGGGCGGCCCGGACGCGGGCCAGCGCCGTCCCCGGCGCCGTTGGCTGCGTAGTTCTACGTTGATCGCCTAGGTAACCCTACGCTGGAGCCCCGGACGCGCGGCGGCCGAGAATTCCGGGCACGCGGCCACGGCGGCCGCCCACCGTGCCCGGGAGCTGCCATGCGTCTTGTCCGCCTGTTGTGTCTGTGTCTGGCCTTGTCGCCGGCCTTGCCGGTGCTGGCGGTGGAACCGGCGCCACCCAAGTCCGCCGCGCCGGCGATCGACGCGCGTCCGTTCCCGCGCCAGTTCACCGTGCAGGGCACGCAGTTCAGCGTGCACGAGCCGCAGTACGACAGCTGGCAGGACGACCGCCTCAAGGGCCGCTTCGTGATGTCGGTGAAGAACGGCACCCATGCCGGCCCGGACGGAAAGCCGCAGGACGTGCTCGACTACGGTGTCGTCAGCTTCACGGCCCGCACGCAGATCGACAAGGCCGCCCGCGCGGTGGTGCTGACCGACATCGTGTTCGACAGCGCCCGCTTTCCCACCGCCGGCGCGCAGCAGGCGCATTACCTGGAACTGGCGCGCTCGGTCATCCACGACAAGCGCACGCTGACCGTCTCGCTGGATCAGCTCGAAGCGGCGCTGGAGATCCAGGCCGCGCGCATCACCGCGCGTTCGCTGCCGGTGCGCAACGACGCACCGGATATCGTCTTCAGCACCGGGCCGGCGGTGCTGGTGCTGGTCGATGGCACGCCCAGTCTCAAGCCCAGCGGCGTGGCCGGCGTGCAGCGCGTGGTCAACACCCGCTCGCTGCTGCTGGAGCAGGGCGGGCGTTACTACACGCGCATCGGCGGCCACTGGGCCGCCGCGCCGACGCTGGACGGGCCGTGGACGGCCGCGGCGAAGGTGGACCCGGCGTTGCCCCGGGCCGCCGACGCGGCGGTGGCGGGCAAGCAGGTCGATGCGCTGGACAAGCCGCCACAGGCGCTGCAGCAGTCGCTCGCCGCCGGGCAGCTGCCGCAGATACAGGTGCGCACGCATCCGGCCGAACTCATCACCACCCAGGGCGATCCGCAGTTCGTTGCGATCCCCGGTACCGGGCTGAGTTTCATCGACAACACCGGCGCGGACGTCTTCATCGACGCCGCGCAGGACCACGCGTGGTACGTGCTGGTGTCCGGCCGCTGGTTCACCGCGCCGGGCGCGCAGGGGCCGTGGCGCTTCGTGGCCGCGGACAAGCTGCCGGCCGATTTCGCCAAGATCCCGCCCGACAGTCCCAAGAGCGGCGTGTTGGCGTCGATTCCCGGCACGCCGGAGTCCAAGGAGGCGCTGATCGCCAACAGCATCCCGCAGACCGCCACGGTCAACCGGCGCCAGGCCAGCCTCAGCGTGCAGTACGACGGCGCGCCGCAGTTCAAGCCGATCGAAGGCACGCCGCTGCAGTACGCCTGGAACACGCCGGTGCCGGTGATCCGTGTCGCCGCCGACCGCTTCTTCGCCGTCGACAAGGGCGTGTGGTTCCAGGCCAGCGCCGCGACCGGCCCGTGGACGGTCGCCACCACGGTGCCGTCGGTGATCTACACCATCCCGACGAGCTCGCCGCTGCACTACGTCACCTACGTGCGCGTGTACGGCGGCAGCGGGGACGAGGTGTACGTCGGCTACACCCCCGGCTACTACGGCACGGTGGTGAGCGACGGCGTGGTGGTCTACGGCACCGGCTATTCCTGCACGCCGTGGATCGGCGCGTACTGGTACGGCTGCCCGGCCACCTACGGCATGGGCGTGTACTTCGGCTGGAACGCCTGGGTCGGCTGGACCTTCGGCTGGGGCTGGGGCTGGTACGACGGCTGGTATGGCCCCTATGACCCCTGGTGGGGGCCGTGGTGGGGCCCGGCCTATCCCTGGGGCTACTGGGGCGGCGGCGCGGCGGCCTGGAACGTCTACGGGCACTGGGGCAACGCGGCCGTGCGCGGCACCGCCGCGGCCTGGGCCGATCCGTGGACCGGCAACTATGGCCGTGCCGCGCGCGGCGGCTACTACAACGAGGCCACCGGCGGACGCGGAATCGGCCGCGCCGGCATCAACACCAACGCCTATACCGGCACCACCACCGCCGGCGCGCAGGGCCTGCGTTACAACCCGCAGACCGGGCGCGTGGTGGCTGGCGAGCATGGCGCGGCGGTCAATCCGTACACGGGGCAAGGCGTGGCTGGCGGTGACCGCACCACGGTGAACACGCGCACCGGGCGGGTGACCCAGAGCGCCGGCGCGGC
>DJAN01000314.1 GCA_002429615.1 Lysobacteraceae bacterium UBA6001 | reverse complement strand
TATTGGCGAAGGTGCCGCGCACCATGACGTCGTCATTGCCACGGCGGCTGCCGTAGCTGTTGAAGTCGGCCGGCTGCACGCCACGCGCCTGCAGGAAGCGGCCGGCGGGCGAGTCCTTCTTGATGTTGCCGGCCGGGGAGATGTGATCGGTGGTGATGGAATCGCCGAACAAGCCGAGCACGCGCGCGCCGTGCACGTCCTCGATGCGCCCGGTCTGCATGGTCATGCCGTCGAAATACGGCGGGTTCTTGATATAGGTGGAGCTGGCATCCCAGGCGTAGAGATCGCCGTCGGGCGAGGCGATGGTGTTCCAGCGGGTGTCGCCCTTGAACACGTCGGCGTAGTTCTGCTTGAACATGTCCGGGCCGAGGGTGGCGGCGATGACGTCGCCGATTTCCTTGTTGCTCGGCCAGATGTCGCGCAGGTACACCGGCTGGCCGTCGCTGCCGGTGCCCAGCGGCTCGGTGGTCAGGTCGATGTCGGTGGTGCCGGCGATGGCATAGGCGACCACCAGCGGCGGCGAGGCCAGGTAGTTCATCTTGACCTCGGGGTGCACGCGGCCCTCGAAGTTGCGGTTGCCGGACAGCACCGAGGTCACCACCAGGTCGCCGGCGGCGATGCCGGCGCTGACCTCGGTGGGCAGCGGGCCGGAGTTGCCGATGCAGGTGGTGCAGCCATAGCCGACCACATAGAAGCCCAGCTTCTCCAGTTCCTTCAGGACGCCGGCCTTTTCCAGGTAGTCGGTGACTACGCGCGAGCCCGGGCCGAGCGAGGTCTTCACCCACGGCTTGCGGTCCAGCCCCTTGGCGGCCGCATTGCGGGCCAGCAGGCCGGCGCCGATCATCACCGCCGGGTTGGAGGTGTTGGTGCAGGAGGTGATCGCGGCGATGACCACCGCGCCGTCCTTCAGTCGCATCTTGTGGCTGTCGATCTCGATATCGGCGTAGCCCTTGGCGAGCTGTTCGTTGCCGACCGCGGCGCCGCCGCCTTCATTGACGAAGTTGGACACGTCGGCGCTGCGCTTGTCGCGGCCGGCGGTGAGGCCGCCGAGGTTTTCGCGGTAGTTCTTCTGCACGTCCTGCAGCAGCACGCGGTCCTGCGGACGCTTGGGGCCGGCCAGCGAAGGCTTCACCTCGCCCATGTCCAGTTCCAGCGTGGCGCTGTAGCTGGCGTGTGCGCTGCCCGCTTCGTGCCACAGGCCCTGCGCTTTGGCATAGGCTTCGACCAGCGCGATCTGGGCTTCGCTGCGGCCGGACAGGCGCAGGTAGTTCAGCGATTCGGCGTCGATCGGGAAGATGCCGCAGGTGGCGCCGTACTCGGGGGCCATGTTGCCGATGGTGGCGCGGTCGGCGAGCGGCAGGTGCTGCAGGCCGTCGCCGTAGAACTCGACGAACTTGCCGACCACGCCGAGCTTGCGCAGCATCTGGGTGACGGTGAGCACCAGGTCGGTGGCGGTGGCGCCTTCGGGCAGCTTGCCGGTGAGCTTGAAGCCGACGACCTGCGGGATGAGCATCGACGATGGCTGGCCGAGCATGGCCGCTTCGGCTTCGATGCCGCCGACGCCCCAGCCGAGCACGCCGATGCCGTTGATCATGGTGGTGTGGCTGTCGGTACCGAACACGGTGTCCGGATAGGCGATGGCCTTGCCGTCCTTCTCGCCGGTCATGACGACGCGGGCGAGGTTCTCCAGGTTGACCTGGTGGACGATGCCGGTGTTCGGCGGGACGACCTTGAAGTCATTGAAGGCTTTCTGGCCCCAGCGCAGGAAGCCGTAGCGTTCCTTGTTGCGCTGGAATTCGATCTGGCCATTGAGGTCCAGCGCTTCGGGCTTGCCGAAGACGTCGACCTGGACCGAGTGGTCGATGACCAGCTCGGACGGAATCTGCGGGTTGATCTGTTCCGGCCGGCCGCCCAGCTTGACCACGGCGTCGCGCATGGCGGCCAGGTCGACGACACACGGCACGCCGGTGAAGTCCTGCAGCACTACGCGTGCGGGCATGAAGGCGATCTCGGTGTCCGGTTCGGCTTTCGGGTCCCATTTCGCCACTGCTTCGATGTGCTCCTTGCCGACGGTGATGCCGCCGTCTTCATGCCGGAGCAGGTTCTCCAGCAGGATCTTCATCGAGTAGGGCAGGTGGGCGAGGTCGAAGTGCTTGCCCAGCGCCGGGAGGCTGAAATAGTCGTACTGCTGGCCGTTGACCTCTAGCGAGGCGCGGGTGGAGAAGGAATCAGGCATGCGGGGTTCTCCTTTGGAACTTTCTGCGGGCAGCCGATTTGCTGTCGGCGGCTGGCGACGCGCTTGGGCGCCTTGTGTTGTTCGCTCTACAGCTTACTCAGGAATGTGTAGGGGGAGTGTCATGCGGGTGCTGGGTTGGTTTGGGATGCTGGGTTCTGGGGTTGAGGTGGTTTGGCTGGGAGGTTGGGGTTGGGTGACCTTTGATGTTGATCGGCTCGCTTTGATCGCGTGCGGCCTGCGGGGGCGGGGCCCTTTCGGGACACGCC
>DJAN01000199.1:12201-12926 GCA_002429615.1 Lysobacteraceae bacterium UBA6001 | reverse complement strand
TCACCCGGTCCAGGCGCGTCCGCGCCGCGTCGGACAGCGCGCGCACGCCGGCGGACTGCGCGAAATCGCGCAGCGACTGGTCGGCGCCCTGCGCGTCGGCGAAGCCCAACCCGGCGAGCACGCTGGCCTCACCGGCCTCCGGCAGCGCGCGCCAGTAGGCGGCCGCGGCGTCCGGGGTGGTGTCGCGACGACGCGGTGCGAGCAGCTCGGCGAATTCGGCCGATACGCGGTCGCGCTGCTGCTGCAGTTCCGCATACAGCGCCTCCCAGTCCGCATGGCCCAGGCCGCGTGCGATGCGTTCGCGGTCGAGCGGATCTTCGGGCAGGGCGTGCGTCTGCGCGTCGCGCAGCATCTGCAGCCGGTTCTCCAGCCGGCGCAGGTAGCGATAGGCATCGGCCAGGGCGGCGCCGTCGCGGGCGTCGATCTGGCCCAGCGCGATCAATGCCTGCAGTGCCGGCAACAGGCGCCGCTCGCGCAGGGGTTCTTCGCGCCCGCCACGGATCAGCTGCAACGACTGCACCAGGAATTCGATTTCCCGGATGCCCCCCGGACCGCGCTTGATGTCGTCGAGGCGGTCGTGCCGCGCGACTTCGGCGGTGATCGCCGCTTTCATCTCGCGCAGGCCGTCGAGCGCGGTGAAGTCGAGATAACGCCGATAGACGAACGGACGCAGCGTTTCCAGCCACGCCTCACCGGCGGCGATATCGCCCGCGACGGTGCGCGCC
>DJAN01000199.1:0-12039 GCA_002429615.1 Lysobacteraceae bacterium UBA6001 | reverse complement strand
CGCCCGCGACGGTGCGCGCCTTCAGCCATGCATAGCGTTCCCAGTCACGCCCTTCGCGCTGGAAATACTGGTCCATGCCGGCGAACGACAGTGCCACGCGGCCCGCGCCGCCGAACGGACGCAGCCGCAGGTCGACGCGATGGCTGAAGCCATCGGCGGTGGTCTCGTCGAGCAGTCGGGCGAGCTGCTGGCCAAGCCGGGCGAAATAGGTTTCCGCGGCGAGCGGGCGTGCGCCGTCGGACTCACCGGCCTGCGGGTAGGCATAGACCAGGTCGATGTCCGACGAGAAATTCAGTTCGCCGCCGCCGAGCTTGCCCAGCCCGAACACCACCAGGTGCTGCACGCTGCCATCGTCGGCGCGCACCTCGCCATGGCGCTGGGCGAACTGCTGTGCCAGCGCATTCAGCGCCAGGCACAGGCAGCGCTCGGCCAGCGCGGTGCTGCCGGCCAGCGTGGCTTCCACCGGGTCCAGCCCGAGTACGTCGCGCCAGACCAGCCGCGCCGATTCGGCGGTGCGGTAACGGCGCAGCTGGGCCGGCCATTCATCCGGGGCGTCGGCGGACAGCACCGGTTCCGGCAGCGCATCGGCTTCCGCCGACGCGGCCAGGTGCAGCAGCAGCGTGGGCTGGCGCGCCGCCGTGTCGACGAAGAAGTCGCTGGCCAACGCCACGCGGGCCAGGCGGGTCTCGAACGCATCGGCGGGCCAGGGCGTCTGGGCCGGCCAGGCCGCGCGCAGGCGGGCCAGGCAGCGTTCGAGGTGGGCGTGCAAGGCGGGGGACATCGAATCGGGTGGCAGCATGCGCCGATTGTGGCATCCGCCAACGCGCAGGCAATAAAAAAGCCCGCTTGCAGCGAACTGCCAGCGGGCCTTGCTCCCTCCCCCACGTCGGGATGCGGGACCATAGTGCGCAGATATTTTCCGGCTTGCACGCTGCACTGCAAAACAATACTTGGCAGTACAGGGATCCCACGTATTCAGCTATTCCGGGGGGTCTGCCAGCAGGGCCGGCTGGGCGTCATACCAGGCGCGCGAATTCAGCAGATGCCATTGGCGCTGGCCGTCGCGCAGTTCGAGCGCGGCGCTGAGCAGACCCCACTTCGCGTACAGGCTACCGTCCTGGCGCTTGTCGTGCAGGCGCAGCCGGGCGAGCACGTCGAAACGTTCGTTGCTGGCCTGCAGATGGTCGAGCCACAGCTGGTCATCCTGCCAACGCACGCGGCCGGCCATCCTGGTCTCCCCTGCATCGACCAAGTTGTCGATCCACTTCGGGAAATCGCGCTTCTGCGCATACAGCGCCATCAGGAAGCCGACATCGCGCATGTCCAGCTGCACGTTCGCATCGAACAGCACCGGCGGCGTCCAGTCGGTCTGGCCACGGTCGATCACCGCCTTCGCCCACCACTGGCCATGTTCGCGCCCGTCGTTGCCGATGAAGCTGACGTTGCGCAGTTCGATCACGCTGGTGTCCAGGCTGAAGTTGCGCGCCTTCAGGTCGCCATGGCGCAGCTGCAGGTTGGCGGCGACATCGCCAGTGAGTGCCACGCCGCCGGCGCTCAACCGCGCCGCCTGTGCCTGCACCTGCACGTTGCCTTCGCCGATATCGCCACCTGGCAACAGCTGCAGGTCGCCGCTGGCGCGACCGCTGCCCCCTTCGAACCGCAACTGCTGCTGCGGCAGATAGCGGTTGTAGGCGCGCAGGTCCGGCACGCGCGCGTCATGGAACACGAGGTGGCCGCGGGTGGTGTCGCGCAGGTGCGGGACGCTGGGCTTGCCTGGCAACGTGCGCAGCGTGAGCTGCAGGTCGTTGCCTTCGATGTACGGCGTGTCCGGGGTGTCGAGCGCGGTGACCACGAAGCGCTGCATCTGCATCGCCAACGTCGGCAGCTGGGTGCCGTCGTCGCCGGCTTCGACGTGCAGGTCGGCACTGGCGCTGCCCTGGAATCGGGTGGCCATGACCTGCGCGCTGGCATCCACTTCCGGCACGCGCACATGGCTGCCCGGTGCGAGCTGGCCGGCACGCACCTGCGCGTCGGCATCGACGGTGCCCTCGCCACGCAGCTGCAGCCACTTCGCGCGCGGGAACAGGCCGGTGATCCAGTCCAGCGAGGCGAAGCGCCAACGCCCCTGCAGGTGGCCGGAGGCACGCGGGATCAGGCTGGCGAAATCGCGCACCGGGATGCGGCGCCCGTTGAAGCGCAGGTCGGCATCGAGCCACAGCGCGTCGGCGGCGGTGCCGGGGACTTTCGCCAGCACGTGCAGGTCCTGGTCGACGTCGAGGCGAACATCGAGTTCGCCGGGTAACGGTTGCCCGGCAGGATCAAGGCCCAGCAGCGGGGCGGTCCACTGCATGCGGCTGCCGCGCGCCAGTTCGCCACGCCGCCAGTCCGCGTCGATGTCGATCTTGCCGGTGCCGCTGCTCGCGCGGAATACCGGCCGGCCGCGCGCGTCGCGCTGCAGTACCAGCCCGGCGGTATGGCCGAGCAGGCGCAGGTGCACGACGGTCTTGTCGAGCTTGGCCCAGCCCTGCGCCTGCGCGCGGGTGTGCGGATCGATGGCGAAGTCGGCGTCGAAGCGACCCTCGCGCAGCCACTCGTGGCCATCGACGGAGATGCGTGCCTGCCCGAAGTGCGCCCAGGACGGATGCAGCTGCATCGGCCCGCTGCGCAGCTGCTTGGAGAAGGCGACCTGTGCGCTGCCGTTGCCTTCCAGGCGCAGGGCGCCGATCTGGCCACCGCGCACGCTGTCGCTGTGGATGCGGTCGAAGCGCAGCTGCCAGCCCGGGTGGCCGGGGACCGGTGTCTGCGGCTGCATCGGCGGGCCGTCGTCGCGGCGGGTGCCGCCGGTGACCTCGTCGGCCTCGATGAAGGGCATGTGCACTTCCCGGCGCAGCAGGGCCAGCAGCTGGATGTCGCCGCGGGCGCGCGCCGCGTCGATGTGCCAGCGGGTGTGCATCACATGGCCGCGCAGGCGTGCGCCATGCACGTCGACGCGGCCCGGCCACCAGCTCACGGCGTGGTCCCAGTGCAGCGTGAAGCGTTCGGGCTTGCGGTTGATCGCCCAGGGGGCCAGGCCGGTGTTGAGGAAGAGGTTGGCGGCCAGGAGATAGAGCAGGTAGCCGCCGAGCAGGGCCAGCAGCGGCCAGCGCAGCCATCGCGGCAGGGCGTTCCATCGGGGCCGCAGGGAGCGGAGGGGCATGCGCGGGGCGATCCATCGGCAGGGGCGTGGCCGAGGATGCTAGGGAGGAGGCTGTGGTGCTGGTGTCAGGGTGGGGCTGGCGCGTGGGGATATCGCGGTGTCGCGGTGTCGCGGTGTCGCGATCTCCATCTCCCCTCATTCGTTCTTTATTCGCTCTTTCTTTATTCGCTCTTTCTTTATCCGCCGTTTCTTTATCCGCTCTTTTGTAGGAGCGGCTTCAGCCGCGACCGTGCGGTGTCGGCCTGCGGGAACCTTCCTGGAGGACATGGGCCACGGTCGCGGCTGAAGCCGCTCCTACAAAAGGACGTGGGACGTGGGACGTGGGATATGGAAGGTGGGGGTGGGAGGTGGAAGCTTGGAGGCCGGGTCAAAGGCCAGAGGTCGCACAAAACCAGCAACCCCGCCGCCCAGCCCCCTCCCTCACCGCAGCAACGCCGGCTGCGCGTCATACCACTGCCGCGCACGGATCAGGTGCCAGTCACGCTGCCCACCCTCGGTTTCCAGCGCCGCGCTCAGCACGCCCCAGTTGGCGAACAGGTCGCCCTCGCGGCGCCCGCCATGCAGCTTCAACCGCGCCAGCACGGTGAAGCGATCATTCCCCGCCTGCATCCGGTCCAGCACCAGCTCGTCGCCGTGCCAGAAGATCCGCCCGCTCACCTGCGTCTGTCCCGCATCGACCACCTTGCCGATCCAGTTCGGGAAATCCCGCTTCTGCGAATACAGCGCCAGCAGGAAGCCCAGGTCGCGCACCTTCACCCGCGCATCGGCGTCCAGGCTGATCGGGCGCGTCCAGTCCATGCGCGCCCTGGGCAGCACCACGCTCGCCCACCAGCCGCTGTGCGGCTGGCCATCCGGCCCGGTGAAGCTGGTGTTGCGCAGCCCCACCGTGCTGGTATCCAGGGTGAAGTTCTGCCCGCGCAGGTCCGCCTGGCGCAGGCGCAGGTCCGCGTCCAGGTCGGTGCGCAGCGCGATCCCCGCGGCCTGCACGCGCGCACCGCGCGCGGCCACCTGCAGGCGGCCTTCGGAAATGGTGCCGCCCGGCGCGACCTGCACGTCGCCGCTCAGCGTGCCGTTGCCGCCCTCGAAACGCAGCTGCCCTTCGGGCAGGAACCGGTTGTACGCGCGCAGGTCGGGCACGCGCGCGTCACGGAACACCAGGTGCGCGCTGGCGGTCTGCTTGAGGCCGGCCACGGTGCGCTCGCCGGCGCCAGCGCGCAGGTCCAGCCGCAACTGCTCCCCCTCGACGAAGGGACGACGGCTCTCGTCGGCGATGACGAAGCGCTGCATCTGCAGGTCCAGCGCGGGGACCAGCGCACCGGCCTCGCCGTCCACGCGCAGGTCGGCCTTGGCCTGGCCTTCGATGTGGTGCCCCATCACCTCCGCGCTGGCGCTGGCCTCCGGCACGCTGATACGGCTGCCGGGCGCGAGCTGGCCGGCACGCACCTGCACGTCGGCATCCACCAGGCCCTCGCCGCTGAGCTGCAGCCACTGCGCCTGCGGGAACATCGCGGTGATCCAGCCCAGCGACGGGAAGCGCCATTGCATCAGCACGTGGCCGTTGGCGCGCGGCACCAGGGTGGTGAAGTCGTGCAGCGGGATACGCCGGCCCTGCACGCGCAGGTCGGCGTCGAGCTTGAGGTTGGCGCCGGGCTGCTCGGGCATCAGCGCGTGCACCACGATGTCCTGGTCCACGCGTACATCCATGCGCGCCTCACCCTGTAGCGGCTGGCCATCCAGGCGCGTGCCCACCAGCGGCGCGCGCCAGTCCAGCCGGCCGCCGGCGGCGAGCTCGCCACGCAGCCAGTGCAGGTCGATATCGGCCTTGCCCTGCCCCGGCGCGGCGCGCAGCACCGGGCGCCCCCCGTCGTCGCGCTGCAGGGACAGCGCGGCGGTGCTGCCCTGCATGCGCAGGTGCGCATCGAGCTTGAGCAGCTTGTCGACGCCGGCCGCCTGGTCGCGACGGTGCGGATCGAGGCTGAAATCGGCATCGATGCGCGCGTCATGCAGCAGCACCTGGTCACCCTGGTGCAGCGTGGCGTGCGCGAAGTGCGCCTGCGAAGGTGTCATCGCCATCGCGCCGCCCCGCATCTGTTTGCTGAAGCCGGCCTCGGCGCGGCCATCGCCCTGCAGGTGCAGGTCGCCGAAGTAGCCATCGCGCACGCTGTCACTGACGATGCGGTCGAAGCGCAGCACCCAGCCGGGTTTGGCCTTCGGGTCGAACGTGGGCGGCACGATGGGCGGGCCGGGATCGCGGTGCGCACCGCCACTCACCTCATCGGCCACCACCAGCGGCACGCGCACTTCGCGATGCAGCAGCGGCAACAACGCCAGATGACCTTGCGCGCGGCCGGCGTGCACTTCCCAGCGCGTGTGCATGACGTGGCCCTGCAGGCGCACGTCCCAGACTTTCACGTAGCCCGGCCACCAGCTGAGCGCCGTGCCCCATTGCGCGGTGAACTTCTCTGGCTTGCGGTTCGCGGCCCACGGGCCGAGCGGCGTGTTGAGGAAGAGATTGGCCAGCAGCAGGTAGGCCAGGTACACGCCGACCAGCGTCCACAGCAGGCGGCGCAGCCAGCGTGGGCGGGCGGCCCACCAGGTACGGAGCGCGGAGGGATGCGGCGATGCCATGGCCAAGGACTCCGGAAGGTGCAAGGAGGGTCATGCTACCCGTGGCGGGTGGGCGAAACGGATTTGCAACGACGGGGACATATCGGCGATGGCCGCACCATCCCACCTTCGTCGCAAGCGGGCGCCCCATGCCGTGGTCGATAATAGGACTCCCCCGACGCCGTAGCCGTGCCTGCCATGACCGCCGAACGCATTCTCCACCCTCGCCTGCGCGACCGCGTGATGTCCGCCGAAGCCGCCGCCGCCTGGATCGCGCCCGGCGAGACCGTGGCGATGAGTGGCTTCACCGGCTCGGGTTATCCGAAGGCCGTGCCTATCGCGCTGGCGCAGCAGATCGAGGACGCGCATCAGGCCGGGCGACCGTTCCAGATCAAGCTGATGACCGGCGCCTCGACCGCGCCGGAGCTGGACGGTGCGCTGGCCAAGGCCGATGGCATCGCACTGCGCATGCCGTTCCAGACCGACCCGGACGCGCGCGCGCGGATCAATGCCGGCAAGCTGGATTACATCGACATCCATCTCAGCCATGTCGCCCAGCATGTGTGGTTCGGCTTCTACGGCGAGATCGACACCGCGGTGATCGAGGTGACGGCGATCCGCGAGGACGGCAGCCTGGTGCCGTCGACCTCGGTGGGCAACAACAAGACCTGGCTCGACCTGGCCAAGAAGATCATCATCGAGGTCAACGAGTGGCAGCCGGCGGGCATCGACGGCATGCACGACATCTACTACGGCACCGCGTTGCCGCCGCATCGCAAGCCGATCCCGCTGGTGCATGGCGACGACCGCATCGGCCAGACCACGCTCAATTGCGACCTGGATAAGGTGGTCGCGGTGGTGCGCACCAACGGCCCGGATCGCAACAGCCCGTTCACGCCGGCCGATGAGACCAGCGAGCGCATCGCCGGCCACCTGATCGAGTTCCTCAAGCATGAGGTCGCGCGCGGCCGCCTGCCGGCGAACCTGCTGCCGCTGCAGTCGGGCGTGGGCAATATTCCCAATGCGGTGCTGACCGGGCTGGCCAACAGCGGCTTCCGCGACCTGGAGGCGTTCACCGAGGTGATCCAGGACGGCATGCTCGACCTGCTGAAGTCCGGCGTGCTGCGCTATGCATCGTGCACCGGCTTTGCGTTGAGCCCGGCGGCGAACGAGGAGTTCAAGCGCAACATCGACTTCTACCGCGAGCGCATCGTGATGCGCACGCAGGAGATTTCCAATCACCCGGAGCTGGTGCGCCGGCTGGGCTGCATCGGCATGAACGGCATGATCGAGGCCGACCTGTACGGCAACGTCAATTCGACCCATGTGATGGGCTCGCGGATCATGAACGGCATTGGCGGCTCGGGCGACTTCGCGCGCAACGGGTTCCTGTCGGCGTTCCTGAGTCCGTCGACGGCGAAGAACGGCACGATCTCCTCGATCGTGCCGATGGTGAGCCATGTGGATCACACCGAGCACGACGTAGCGGTGATCGTCACCGAGCAGGGCCTGGCGGACCTGCGCGGCTTGACGCCGAAGCAACGCGCGCGCGTGGTGATCGACCAGTGCGTGCATCCGGATTTCCGCGCGCAGCTGGAAGATTATTTCGCGCGGGCGTGCCGCGATGCGTATGGCAAGCACACCCCGCACCTGTTGCCGGAGGCGTTGTCCTGGCATCAGCGCTGGCTGGATACGGGAACGATGCGGGAGGGGTGAGCCTCCCTCCTTGTAGGAGCGGCTTCAGCCGCGACCGGAAATTCTCCGCTCCAGGAAGCTTGCCGCGAGCCAACACCCCGGTCGCGGCTGAAGCCGCTCCTACATGGGGCGGTCAGGCGGCCGCCGCCACGCGCGCGCGCCGCACACGCACCGCGTCGGCCAGCTGTTCCAGCACGGCCACCGACGTTTCCCAATCAATGCAGCCATCGGTGATGCTCTGCCCGTAGACCAGCGGCTGGCCTTCCACCAGTTCCTGCCGCCCACCGACCAGATGGCTCTCCACCATCGCGCCCACGATCCGCGTCTCGCCCGCCGCCAGCTGCGCGGCGATGTCGGCGATCACCTTCGGCTGGTTGTCCGGGTTCTTGCCGCTGTTGGCGTGGCTGGCATCGATCATCAGCCGCTGCGCTAGGCCCGCCTTCTGCAACGCCGCACCGGCGGCATCGACACTCTCGGCATCGTAGTTCGGCCGGCTGCCGCCGCGCAGGATGACGTGGCAATCCGGATTGCCGCTGGTGGCGACGATCGCGGTCTGGCCGCGCTTGGTCACTGACAGGAAGTGGTGCGCATGCGATGCCGCGCTCACCGCGTCGGCGGCGATCTTCACGTCGCCACTGGTGCCGTTCTTGAACCCGATCGGGCACGACAGGCCGGACGCCAGTTCACGATGCACCTGGCTCTCGGTGGTACGCGCGCCAATCGCGCCCCAGGCCACCAGGTCGGCGATGTACTGCGGCGAGATCGTGTCGAGGAACTCCACGCCGGCCGGCAGGCCGAGCCGGTTGATGTCGCGCAGCAGGCCGCGCGCCACCGCCAGGCCCTTGTTGATCTGGAAACTGCCATCCAGATCCGGGTCGTTGATCAGCCCCTTCCAGCCCACCGTGGTGCGCGGCTTCTCGAAGTACACGCGCATCACGATCTCCAGCGCGTCGCCGAGCGTGTCGCGCAGCGGGCGCAGGCGCGCGGCGTATTCGAGCGCGGCCTGCGAGTCGTGGATCGAGCACGGGCCGATCACCACCGCCAGGCGGTCATCGCGGCCATGCAGGATGGCGTGCAGCGCGCTGCGCGAACGCGCCACGGTTTCCGAGGCGGCTTCGTCGCACGGCAGTTCGCCGATCAGTTCGGCGGGCGTGACCAGCGGTTCGATCTTGCGGATGCGCAGGTCATCGGTCAGGGGGGGCATGGTGTTCTCCGGGGGGTCGAGTACTTGGGGGCCCCAGCGTGGCGGCAACAAAAAAGCCGCCAGGTTTGCTGGCGGCTTTCGGGATGCGTCTGAAGGTTCCTTCAGGGTGAGCGCAATCCTTCCTCCGCCAGCGGCATCGGAAAACCGTAGTACCAAAAGTAAAAGCGGCTGCGGTTTGCGTTCATGGGCAGCATTGATAACACGGGTTCTCCGCCGCGCCAACCGTTTCATCGGCAACTGCGAAGACGGCGGGCAAAAGAAAACCCCGCCTCACGGCGGGGTTTTCGATACAGCGTACGGCGCGAGGGCCGCGGTACGGACTTAGAAGTCCATGCCGCCCATGCCACCCATGCCGCCCATGCCACCGGCGCCGCCCATGGCGGGCTCGTCCTTCTTCGGGGCCTCGGCCACCATCGCTTCGGTGGTGATCATCAGGCCGGCGATCGAAGCGGCGTTCTGCAGCGCCGAACGGGTCACCTTGGTCGGGTCCAGGATGCCGAACTGCAGCATGTCGCCGAACTCGCCGGTGGCGGCGTTGTAGCCGAAGCTGCCGGTGCCTTCCTTGACCTTGTTGATGATGACCGACGGCTCTTCACCGGCGTTGGCCACGATCTCGCGCAGCGGGGCTTCCATCGCGCGCAGGGCGATCTGGATGCCGTGGTTCTGGTCTTCGTTGGCGCCCTTCAGGGAAGCCAGCGCGGTGATCGCGCGCACCAGGGCCACGCCGCCGCCCGGCACCACGCCTTCTTCAACGGCCGCACGCGTGGCGTGCAGGGCGTCGTCGACGCGGTCCTTCTTTTCCTTCATTTCGATTTCGGTCGAAGCACCGACCTTGATCACCGCCACGCCGCCGGCCAGCTTGGCCACGCGCTCCTGCAGCTTCTCGCGGTCGTAGTCCGACGAGGTGTCCTGGATCTGGGTCTTGATCTGGGTCACGCGCGCATCGACGTTGGCCTTGTCGCCGACGCCGTCGATGATGGTGGTGTTCTCCTTGGAGACCTGCACCTTCTTGGCGCGGCCCAGGTCCTTGATGGTGGCCTTCTCCAGCGACAGGCCCACTTCCTCGGAGATCACGGTGCCGCCGGTCAGCACGGCCATGTCTTCCAGCATCGCCTTGCGACGGTCGCCGAAGCCCGGGGCCTTCACGGCCACGACCTTGACGATGCCGCGGATGGTGTTGACCACCAGGGTCGCCAGGGCTTCGCCCTCGACTTCCTCGGCCACGATCAGCAGCGGCTTGCCGGCCTTGGCCACGCCTTCGAGGACGGGCAGCAGGTCACGCACGTTGGAGATCTTCTTGTCGTGCAGCAGGATGAACGGGTCATCCAGGTCGGCGGTCTGCGACTGCTGGTTGTTGATGAAGTACGGCGACAGGTAGCCGCGGTCGAACTGCATGCCCTTGACCACGTCCAGCTCGTTGTCCAGGCCCGAGCCTTCTTCAACGGTGATGACGCCTTCCTTGCCGACTTCCTTCATCGCGTCGGCGATGATCTGGCCGATCGACTCGTCCGAGTTGGCCGAGATCGTGCCGACCTGGGCGATCGCCTTGTCGTCGGCGGTCGGCTTGGAGATGTTCTTCAGCTCGGTGACGGCGGCCGAGACGGCCTTGTCGATACCGCGCTTGAGGTCCATCGGGTTCATGCCGGCGGCCACGGCCTTGACGCCCTCGCGGATCAGCGCCTGGGCCAGCACGGTGGCGGTGGTGGTGCCGTCACCGGCGTCGTCGTTCGTGCGCGACGCCACTTCCTTCACCATCTGCGCGCCCATGTTCTCGAACTTGTCAGCCAGTTCGATTTCCTTGGCGACGGAGACGCCGTCCTTGGTGATGGTCGGGGCGCCGAAGCTCTTCTCGAGCACGACGTTGCGGCCCTTCGGGCCCAGGGTGGCCTTGACGGCATTGGCGAGCACGTTCACGCCGCGCACCATGCGCGAGCGGGCGTCTTCACCGAAACGGATATCCTTGGCAGCCATTGGCTATTACCTCAGTAGATTCTTAAGAAAAGGGGGAATGACGTTCGGCGATCAGCCGATGATCGCCAGGATGTCGTCCTCGCGGAGCACCTTGTACTCGACGCCTTCGGACTTGTAGCTGCTGCCGGCGTACTGGCCGTAGATGACCTTGTCGCCCACCTTGACCACCGGCGCGCGCACGCTGCCGTTGTCCAGCGGCTTGCCGGTGCCGACGGCCACGACCTCACCCTTGGTGGACTTCTCCTTGGCCGAGTCCGGGATCACGATGCCGCCGGCGGAAATTTCGTCGGCTTCGATCGGCTTGACCACGACGCGGTCATGAAGCGGCTTGATGCTCATTGAAAGACCCTCTTAAGTGTTTGATTGGTCTGGAAAAGACGGGCAATTTTAGCACTCGCCGGTGACGAGTGCCAAGGCACCGCGCAAAAAGGCCCGCCGGGCGGGACCGGGCAGTAATGGAGCCCGTGCCGGGGCTTTCAAGGGGCCGATGGTGGAAATTTTCGAGCTGCCCGGGCCGGCGGCGCGCGCCCCTATACTGGGTGGATGCCCGCCGCCGACCCGGTCCACCTGCTGCTGAGCACCTGTCCCGACGCCGACAGCGCCGAGGCGATCGCCCGCGCCCTGGTCGGCGAGGGACTGGCGGCCTGCGTGACCCGGCTGCCCGGCGCGCACTCGGTATATCGCTGGAATGGCGCGGTGGAGAGCGCCGAGGAAGTCCAGCTACTGATCAAGACCCGGCAGGCGCGCCTGGATGCGACCATTGCCCGGCTCTGCGAGCTGCATCCGTACGACCTGCCGGAAGCGGTCGCGATCCCGGCCAGCGCCGGCCTGCCCGCCTACCTGGACTGGATCCGGGCGCAAACCTTCGAGGATTCCTGATTCATGAAGTGGCTGCACCGTTTCGTGGCGCTGTGCGCGCTGTCGCTGACCTCCCTGCCCGCCCTGGCCTTCACCGAAGCCGACCTGCTTCCGGTGGACCAGGCGTTCGCGCTCAGCGCGCGCGCCGACGGCCGTGACGGCATCGAGCTGCAGTGGAAGATCGCCGACGGCTACTACCTGTACCGGCATCGGATCGGGGTGACCCCGGTCGACCCCGGCTTCACGCCCGGGCCGCTGACGCTGCCGGAAGGACACAAGAAGCACGACGAGTTCTTCGGCAACGTGGAGACCTATCGCGGCCAGCTGCGCGCCGTGCTGGCCGGCGAGGCCGCCCCGGGCACCCGCAGCGTCACCCTGGAAGTGCGCTACCAGGGCTGCGCCGATGCCGGCGTGTGCTACCCGCCGCAGAAGCGTCGCATCGAGGTGAAGCTGCCGCCGGGCGAACTCGCCACCACCGCCGCCACGCCCGCCGCGTCCGTCGGCCTGC